>CAMBEV010000097.1 GCA_945865595.1 Nannocystis exedens
CCGAACGCCGTTCGTATCGGCTGTCACGAGATTGGTCGCGTCCGATTCAAACGCAACGAATAGGCCGTCGGCTGAAACGTGAGGCTTGCGACTTAGGCCGTTGGCCTGCGCGCCACCCGTCCCAACGGTGACGCGCAACGTGGTGTTGAGCACGCGATCGCGGAGGAACACGTCTTGCTGATTGTTGGTGTCGCCGACTACCAGGTTGGTCGCCGCAGATTCGAACGCGACGTACCGCCCGTCATTCGAAACCGACGCGGCACCGGAATCGCCGTCCCCCTCGGCGGCCGCTGAACTGACGCTTACCCGCTCGAGCGCGCCATTGGAAACGTTATACAGAAACACATCGCGCTTGCCGTTGCCGTCACCGGCCACGAGGTTGTTCGCGACCGATGCGAAGCTAACAAACAGACCGCTCGGCGTGAGATAGCCACCATCAGACGCGCCGTTGCCAGGCACCCCACCCAGTGTCGCGCTCACGACCTTCGTGGTGCCAAGTGCGCGATCGCGGAGGAAGACGTCACTCGCCCCGTTCGTGTCGTTCGCCACAAGGTTGGTCGCCGCCGAGAAGAACGTCACAAATCGTATGTCGGCCGAGGGCTTGGGCCCCTCGCAATCGGCATTCGCCTGAACGCCGCCAGTCGAAACGTTGATGATCTCGTTGCCCGCCGCAGCGAGTTGGGGGATGACGACCGCAGCATCGCTGCCAACGTCGCTGCCGCCATCGCCACCGGCCTCGCCTGTGTCCGCCGCGGCGTCAGAGGCAGCATCGAACACGGTCGCGTCGCTCGGGGCGTCCGGGAGGGACCCGTCCGCTTTGCCGCCATCGGCAGCCGAAGCGTCCGCGCTCGGACCCGCGTCACCGTCAAGAGCGTTGACGTCTGGCGCGGCGTCGAGCGCGCCATCGCCCGTGTCCGATGCAGCGACCGCGCCGACTTCGTAATCCTTGCAGCCGAATGCACCAAGGTGCCCGACGAGCACCGCAAACACCCAGAGATGAATCGAACGCTGCTTACGCACCACGCGAGCTCCTTGCTTCGACGCACACCACCTCTCGATGAGGCACAGGCCTTGGAGCATACGATACACTCGTCGGATGGCCCTTCCCATTCTCTGCGGGTCCTTTTCACTGCACCCGGTGAGCACAGGCGCCGCCATGCACAACGCGGGGTATCGCGCCCTTGGCCTCGACTGGCATTATGTACCGTTCGCGGTTACGAATATCGCAGAGGCCGTCGATGCGATGCGAACGCTTGGCCTGCGCGGAGCAGGTATCTCGTATCCGTTCAAGGAGAGCGTGATGCCGCTGCTCGATGCGATCGACGACGATGCCGCCACGATGGGCGCGGTCAATACGATCGTGAACACTGATGGTCACCTCGTCGGTTACAATACGGACTGGATCGGCGGAGCTCGCGCTCTCCAGGAGGCCACCACGCTTCGCAACAAGCGGGTACTCGTCCTCGGCGCGGGAGGCGCTGCGCGAGCAGTCGCCACGGGGCTCTCACGCGAAGGCGCAGTGCTCACGATCGTCAATCGCACTTACGAAAAGGCGCAAGCGCTTGCGTCTGCGGTTCACGCGAGGGCGGCGTACCTCGACGCCGTCGATCTCGATGCGATCGATATCGTCGTCAATGCCACGAGCGTCGGCATGTCAGGCGTGAGCGATGCGTTGCCACTCGATCCGTCGAGGCTCTCTGCGAACCACATCGCTATGGACATCGTCTACAAGCCGCTGCGTACCCCTTGGCTACTCGCAGCGTCGGCTCGAGGCGCGACCATTATCGGTGGCGAGCGCATGCTTCTCCACCAAGCGGCCGCGCAGTTTGCGCTCTACACACGACGCGAGGCCCCTCTCGCTGCAATGGCTGCCGCTCTAACCTCACTCCAATAAGGCAATGACGCCGCGCGTCATCTCGTAGACACTTGGCAGCATGCACCTTTCGCAGCGCGACCTCGACAAACTTATTCTTCACGGAGCCGGCGTCGTCGCACAGAAGCGGCTCGCGAGGGGCTTGCGCCTTTCGTATCCCGAAGCGATCGCTTTGATCGCAACGCAATTGCTCGAGCTCATTCGCGACGGGCGAAACGTCGCCGAGCTGATGGACATTGGCCGCACGATGCTCGGCCTTGCGCAAGTGATGCCTGGCGTTGCCGAGATGATTCATGAGGTGCAAGTCGAGGGCACCTTCGCGGACGGCACCAAGCTCGTGACCGTGCACCATCCGATCGAGCGCGACCACGGCGACTTGGCGCTCGCACTCTATGGCACCTTCCTGCCGGTCCCCGACGCGTCGCGCTTTTCGCTACCGTCCGAGACCGTCAGGCCCGGCACGACGGAGACTCTCGCGGGAGACATCGAAATCAACGCGAATCGACCGTTCGTCACGATGCCGGTTACGAATACAGGAGACCGCCCCATTCAGATCGGCAGTCACTACCCGTTCGACGACACCAACGCGGCACTCACCTTTGACCGCGTTGCTGCACAAGGTAAGCGCCTTGACATTCCTGCGGGCACGGCTGTTCGCTTTGAGCCCGGCATGACCAAAACAGTCAACCTTGTTGACACTGTCAACTCAGAGGGGCCATGAGCTATCGCATGCTGCGTCAGCACTACGCTGACATGTATGGACCGACCACCGGCGACAAGGTCATGCTCGGCGACACCAATCTGGTGCTCGAGGTCGAACGAGATTTTGCGGCCTACGGCGACGAGTGCAAGTTCGGCGGAGGCAAGGTGCTGCGCGACCGCATGGGGCAGGCGCCTGGCATCGGCGATGATGAGGCGCTGGACGTCGTCATCACCAACGCGCTCATTGTCGACTGGACGGGCATCTACAAAGCGGACATCGGGCTCAAGAATGGGCGCATTGCCGGCATCGGGAAAGCGGGCAACCCCGGCGTCATGGCAGGCGTCACCCCGGGCATGATCGTCGGCGTCACCACTGAGGCCATTGCTGCTGAAGGCCACATCGTCACGGCGGGCGGCGTCGACACGCACGTTCACTTCATCTGCCCGCAGCAAGCGTACGAAGCGCTCGCGAGCGGGGTCACCACGTTCGTTGGCGGAGGCACCGGTCCCGCAACCGGAACGAATGCCACCACGTGCACCCCAGGCGCGCGCCACATCGAGCTCATGCTGCAGGCGACCGACATGTTGCCACTCAACATCGGCCTCACCGGAAAGGGCAACACGTCCCTTTCGACTGGCCTCATCGATCAAGTGCGCGCAGGCGCTGTGGGGCTCAAGCTTCACGAGGACTGGGGCAGCGGCCCGCTGGCCATCGACTGTTGCCTTGGCATCGCCGAAGACGAGGATGTTCAAGTTACTTTACATACCGATACGCTCAACGAGAGCGGATTCGTCGACGACACAATCGCCGCTTTCAAGGGCCGAACGATTCATACGTACCACACCGAAGGTGCAGGCGGCGGACACGCGCCGGACATCATTCGCGTGTGTGGGGAGCCCAACGTCATCCCGAGTTCGACCAATCCGACAAGGCCGTTTACCATCAATACGCTTGACGAACACCTTGACATGCTCATGGTGTGCCACCACCTCGATCGCGAGATTCCCGAAGACGTCGCGTTTGCCGAAAGCCGCATCCGCGGCGAGACGATCGCGGCCGAGGACATTCTTCACGACCTTGGCGCGATCAGCATCATCTCGAGCGACAGCCAGGCGATGGGGCGTGTGGGCGAAGTGCTCACGCGCACGTGGCAGACGGCTCACAAGATGAAGGACCAGCGCGGGCGACTCGATGGCGAGAGCGGCCAGAACGACAATCTGCGCATTCGTCGTTACATTTCCAAATACACGATCAACCCCGCCATCGCGCACGGCATGAGCCACGAAATTGGCTCGGTCGAAGTAGGCAAGTTAGCTGACCTTGTGCTCTGGAAGCCCGCGATGTTCGGCGCGATGGGTAGAGCCACTGGGGCGACGAGCATCGCGTTCGTCTCGCAGCGCGCGATCGAAGAGGGCAACATCGCCGCACTGCATCTTCACAAGTGGGTGCGCCCGGTGAAGAATTGCCGCGGCATCGGCAAGCGCGACATGAAGTTGAACGACGCGCTCCCGCACATGCGCGTCAATGCGGAGACGTATCAAGTGTTCGCCGACGGGCAGCTCTTGCGCTGCGAGCCAGCGAAGGTGCTCCCGCTTGCGCAGCGGTATTCGTTGTTTTAGCTGCGCGACGGCCCATCGGTGAGTTGGAGTGACACGTCGGGTCGCAACGGGTTCGACCACAAGCGTCGAATGAACTCTTGAAAGGGCAAGATCCAGATTCCGTCTTCCGTCACGCAGACGTGTTTCTCAAGGCAGACCACGACCCGTTGGCGCACTCGTGGAAAATCATTCTTGAGTTCTCGCAGCCCCTTCAAATGATCCGCGCTCACGCGCTCACTCGATTTCGCTTCGATCGCTATTTCCATGGACCCGAGAACAAAATCGACCTCGGCTTCTGTAGTGAGCTTCCAGTACGAAAGAGGAAGGTCGGATTGGGCGTAGAGAAGGAAACACTGCAACTCACGAAAGACCCAGTTTTCAAAAGCCTTGCCGAAAATGGAACTCCCCTGCTCGATCGATGACCTTCGCGACAGCGAGTTCACGATTCCGACTTCGTGAAAGTAAAATTTCGGACTCTGCACCGTGCGACGTTTCATCCGCTTCACGTAGGCGGGCAAGACACAGGACCCTAGACGACAAAACAACCGCAATAACGGCTAGTTACGGATCGCTCTCACCAAGCCGCCATCTTTGCCTTCAAGCCGGCGTCGAGTGCGTCGAGGAATTGCTCGGTGGTGAGCCACGGATGGGCCTTGTCGATCAAGATCGCGAGGTCCTTCGTCATCCTTCCTGATTCCACGGTTTCAACGCATACCTTCTCGAGTGCATCTGCGAAACGCACCACGTCGGGGGTTCCGTCAAACTGGCCGCGGTACTTGAGGCCCTGCGTCCAGGCGTAGATCGACGCAATCGGATTCGTCGACGTCGGGCGACCCTTCTGATGCTCGCGGAAGTGACGCGTCACGGTGCCGTGTGCGGCCTCCGCTTCGACGGTTTTTCCGTCAGGCGTGAGCAGAACCGACGTCATGAGGCCGAGCGAGCCGAAGCCTTGCGCGATGCTGTCGGACTGAACGTCGCCGTCGTAGTTCTTGCAGGCCCACAGAAATCCGCCTTCCCACTTCATGGCCGCCGCCACCATGTCGTCGATGAGCCGGTGCTCGTAGGTGATGCCCTTTGCCTTGAACTTCCCCGCGAACTCTTCGTCGAAGATTTTCTGGAAGAGGTCTTTGAAGCGACCATCGTACTTCTTGAGGATCGTGTTCTTCGTTGAGAGATAAACCGACAAGCCGCGGTTCAGCCCGTAGAGAAAGCTGCTGCGCGCGAAGCCGATGATGGACTCGTCGAGGTTGTACATCCCCATCGCGATGCCGGCGCTCTTGAAGTCGAAGACCTTGTGCGTGATCGGCTGCTGACTCGGCGCACCGCCACTGGCAGGCGTGAAGGTCATCGTGAGCGTGCCAGGGCCGGGCACAAGAAAGTCAGTGGCCTTGTATTGATCGCCAAACGCGTGACGGCCGACGATGATGGGCTTGGTCCAACCGGGAACGAGGCGCGGCACGTTCTTGCAGACGATGGGCTCGCGAAAGATCGTGCCACCGACGATGTTACGAATGGTGCCGTTGGGCGACTTCCACATCTCTTTGAGAGCGAATTCGGTGACGCGTGCCTCGTCGGGCGTGATGGTCGCGCACTTGACGGCAACGCCGTACTTTTGAGTCGCGTACGCGGAATCAAGCGTGACCTGGTCGGCGGTCGCGTCGCGGTGCTCGATGCCCAGGTCGAAGTACTTCAGGTCGATGTCGAGGTACGGGAGGATCAGCTTGTCTTTGATGAACTTCCAGATGATGCGGGTCATCTCGTCGCCATCCATCTCAACGACCGGATTTGTGACCTTGATCTTCGCCATGCGGCGAGCTCTAGCGCACTAGGAGCCGTTACGGCAACGCCCATAGTATGCGGGTCGAGTCTAGCGGGCGCCTTGGCGGGAATTCGTCGTAAGTGACCTTCAACGGTTACGATGAGCCCGTGAGTCAGGATTGGGAATCGCTCAACGACGAAGAACTTCTCAAGATGCGCTTCTGCGATCTTGGCGTTCGAATCGAGGGCAGCGAAGTCGAGCCCCGCGTTCAAAGGCTCATGGCATCGCTCGACGCACGCAGGCTCTCGCTCCGTCCTATTGTCTACTTTGCTGACGAGTGGCTCTCGCCCGACGGCGTTCCGGCGATCGGAATTCCGTTCTACCTCGCTCACCCCAGGCTCAAGCAACTCGAGATGCGTCAGATGCTCGAGGTCGAGGGCGGCACACCCGAGTGGTGCGACAAGCTTCTCTTCCACGAGTGCGGGCACGCGATCGATCACGCGTACGGTTTTTCCTCCAGGCGGGCGTGGCGCACAGCTTTCGGCGATCCGGCACTCGACTACCACCCCGAAACATATCGCCCTCGACCGCACAGCAGAGCGTTCGTTCGACACTTGCCGAACTGGTACGCACAAGCACACCCCGACGAGGACTTCGCCGAAACGTTCGCCGTGTGGCTCGCTCAGTCCCCAGAAGAGTGGCGTAAGCACTACGCCGGGTGGCGCGCGATCGAGAAGCTCGAATACGTCGACAAGTTGATGCACCATGCAGCGCGAACGCCTCCGCGCGTGACGCGAGGGCGCCTCATCGCAGAGACGTTGAAGTCAAAGCGCACGCTGCTTTCGCACTACAAGGCCAAGCGAAAACTGTGGGAGGCCGACTATCCCGATTTCTACGACGCGGATCTTCGAAGGATCTTCGGCGAACTCACGCCTGGCGACGAATCAGCCGCTCGGTTTATGCGGCGCTACAGGCGTCCGATCGTTGCGTCGACAGTCACATGGACGGGCGAGTCGAAGTACACGGTCAATGGGCTCGCTGTGAAGTTGATCGTTCGCGCCGAAGCGCTCAATCTGGGAACGCCCACCGACGAGAGCGCGCTGCTCCTGAACATCGGCTCATATCTCGCAACGCTTGTTACGAATTACCTCCACACCGGCAAGTTTAAGAGGAAGGTCTAACTTGAAGGTACTCGTGCTGTTCGACATGGATCGGCGCATCGGGCCGGATGAGTCTCTGTCCATTCGCGCACTTCGAAAGGAAGAAGCGAAGCCCACAGAGGCAGACGTGATCACGTGCTTGCGAGCGCTCGATCACGAGGTCGCGATGCTTCCGGTCTTCGATCAGGTCGGCGAAATGATGAACCGCATTAGCGAGTTCGCGCCCGACGTTGTGTTCAATCTTTGCGAAACTTTTTTTCTCGATCGGGCGCATGAACCGAACGTGCCAGCGCTTCTCGACCTGATGAAGGTTCGGTACACCGGGGCAGGACCGGAAGCGCTTCTTCTGTGCAAGGACAAGGCGCTCTGCAAGAAGATTTTGGCGTTTCACAAAATTCGTGTCGCAGGATTCGTAGTGTCGACGCGCACGCGGCCGCTTCGAAAACTCACGCGATTTCGTTTTCCTGCATTCGTGAAGCCGCTCGGCGAAGAGTCGAGCGACGGCATCGCGAAGGCTTCGTATGCGCGGACAGAAGAAGAAGCGCTCGAGCGCGCACGCTTCATTCACCAGAGCATGGATCGCGACGCGCTCATCGAGGAGTACATCGACGGCAGAGAGCTCACAGTCAGCGTGCTCGGCAACGCGCGCCCGTTGGCTTTGCCACCGCGCGAAATATTTTTTGGTACGGGCGAGGGTTCGAGTCCAAGATTTACGACTCACAAAGCGAAGTGGGACGACGCTTATCGAAAGAAGTGGGGCATCAAAAATGGGCCCGCAGCGCCGCTTCCAAACGGCACCACCGACAAGCTCGCACGCACGGCACGCATGGCATGCCGCATCTTGAAACTCCGAGGGCTAGCTCGCCTCGACGTGCGCGTCACCGAGGCTGGCGAAGTGATCGTCATCGAGGTGAATCCCAATCCGTCGCTCGCCCGCTCTGACGATTTTGCGATGTCGGCCGCCGAAGCGGGCCTCAACTACGAAGCGCTCATTCAGCGGATTTTGGATAACGCGAGGCGGTAGTTCGTTCTAGTTGACGGAACCACGACAATCCGTTTGACGCGGGTGGCGGTGATCCTACCGCGGGGTTCGCGACGTCCATTCGAGCGACTTGTGCTTCGCAACTGGGATGCGTCCGAGGTCCGATTCGAGGTCGGCAATTGTGTACGCTACGGTTGCGAATGCGGCGGACGCCTGCGCGATCGCGTCGTGATCAATCTTGTCGATCGTGTCGTTCGCCGTGTGGTGGAGGTCGAAGTATCGCGTGCCGTCTTGGCGAACATCGACAACGGGCACACCGAGCGCACGAAGCGGCTGCAGGTCAGCACCGCCGTCTGCGTCGTGGTCAACCATCTTGACCGACAGCGGAGCAAGAGCGTCGGCCAAGCCACCCAGCTTAGCGCGTGCGTCGGGCCCACCGAGGACGCGGAACTCGTAGGCGCGATCGCCGCCAAAGTCGGCCTCGATCGACACCACGTGCTTGGCGGCCTCGCCTGCCGCCCGGGCGTACGCCTTGCTGCCCGCGCCTCCGCTCTCTTCGTTTGCGAAGAGGACCACGCGCACGGTCCGTCGCGGATGTGCACCTAGGCCGATCACGCGCGCAACCTCGAGGACGATGCCCACCCCAGCGGCATCGTCGATGGCGCCGGTACCGAGGTCCCATGAATCGAGGTGCGCTCCGAGCATGACGATCTCGTTTGGCTTTTCGCTGCCGAGCACTTCGCCGACAACGTTGGCCGTTTCGACGTCAGGAAGTGTCTTCGGCGTGAGCGTGAGCTGCAGCGACACCGATTTGTGCTCTTGAAGGAGACGATGCAGCAGCTCGGCATCGGGCACCGAAAGTGCGCCTGCGGGCACATCGGGCTTCTCTGGCGACTTCGCACCCGTGTGAGGCATGCGGTCGTGATCGGTTCCGCACGAGCGCAAGACGAACGCAACCGCACCGGCCTTCGCAGCCAAGTGCGCACCGAGCCACCGAACGCCGACCACATCGCCATAACCGTGCCCGTCCCTTGCGCGTGTCATCGGTACGTTCGCAAACACGATCTTTCCGCGCGCTGCTGTATCGTCAAGTTTCTTGAGTGCATCCAGCGACTCGACTTCGAGCACCTCGGCGGTCACCCCATTGGGGCCCGTCGCAATGCCACGCCCCAATGCCGTCACGGAAAGGCGATGCGCGATCGGCGCGACCACTTCAGCGCTCTCAGTGCCGCGCACCCAATGCGGCGCCATCACCTTTTCGGCGCGGACGTTCGAAAAGCCGAGCGCCGTCATGGTCCGAAGGCCCCACGCGACAGCTCGCTTGTCGCCTTGCGAACCGGTGAGCCGCGGCCCTGCGTCGTCGGTCAGGGATCGCGCGAGCTCGAGCGCGCGCGACTCGTGAAGTGCGACGTGGTGAATGCGCTCAATTGCGGCAGGCAGTTTCTTTGCGGCGACAGGATTCGACTGCGATGACGGATCGCTCGCGATGACCGCCGGGAGTACCTGCGGCGCGGGGACAGACGCGGGGGGCGTCGCTCCACAAGCGGCCAACAGCAGTGTCGCGAACCCGTTTCGTACCTGTGTGTGCTTCATTATCCTCAGCGGCCCAAACGGGCGGCAACCTTCTCAAGCAATTCGACATCGAGGAGGTCCTGCTTCCTACCCACGCGCCGCATAGCCTCCGACCAGAACGTATTCAACTCTGGCGTCTGCGAACGCCGAAAGCAGATCTGTGAAATCCGGCAACAGATCCATCTTCACCTCGCAAGAGCGCGAGCTCTCGATTGAGTTCGAGAATGCCCCGAACACGCTCGCCTGGCGTCGCGTCGAGCCAAAAGTCGACGTCGCGCTCGCCCATTTCCGCGAACGAATGGGCAACGCCGCCCCGCCATTCGCGACGGCGTCTCGCTGCGCGCTCGTCGAAGGAGTCGGCCACGGGGTCAGTCTACCCTGAAAGCCCCCAAGCGCTAGTGCTGAACCAGGACCCACCAGGACCTGTGAAACGATCTTTCGGTAATGTGAGAATCCGAGTATCGGGCGGCGACCATGAACGTTCGAACGCTCGCGCCTGCGGCGCTCTTCATCGCCTGTTCGAGTGGTGAAGCCCCATCGCCTCGCGTCTCGGGGCCCGGTGCGGCGGACGACTCGGACGCGCCAGCCGACGGCGCGGGCCAAACGACCGATGCTGGTGAAGGCACCGCCGTAACGCCAACGCCGATCAGGTGCGCTGATGCGCTCACCGATGCGTACACATCCCCCGAGAACCTTCCGGCACTCATAGATGCACGCCTGGGCGACGTCGTGCGGTGTGCGCCCGACCAGACCCTCAACGGGTTGACCATGTTGGCGCGGATGAGGGTGGCGGGCGTCGACGGCGAGAGCAGTAGCGGCGCCAC
>CAMBEV010000098.1 GCA_945865595.1 Nannocystis exedens
CAGAGGCCACCGTCAGCCCTGCCTCCATCGTGTTCACGTCGGCAAACTGGAGCACCCCTCAAACGGTGACCGTCACAGGCGTGGATGATCAGGCCGTCGACGGCACTCAGAATTTCACGATCGTTCTCGGCGTCGCAACGAGCTCCGATGCGGCGTACAGCGGCTTCGATCCAGCCAATGTGACCGGAAGCACGGCCGACAACGACGTGGCTGGAATTGCGGTGAACCAAGAGACCCCCGTCACTCTGAGCGAGGCCGGTGGCAGCGCAACATTCGCCGTCTTCCTCCGCACAGCGCCCTCGGCAAATGTCACTATTCCGGTTACAAGTGGCAACGTAGCGGCTGCGACGGTCAGCCCGAGCTCTCTCACCTTCACCACGGTGAACTACGCAGCTCCACAAAACGTCACTGTTACGGCAGTCAATGATGGCGCGGGCGACGGCAATAAAACCTTCACCATCGTTCTCGGTGCCGCGACGAGCGGTGACACGAGCTACAACGGCGTCAAGCCACCTGACGTTTCCGGAACCACCCTCGACGACGACACGGCAGGCGTCACGCTGACGGCACCGGGGACGGCGACCGCAGGCGGGTACCACGCGTGCATCCGATCGACGGTCGGAAGCGTCAAATGCTGGGGAAAGAACGCAACGGGACAACTCGGGCTTGGTGACGTCACACAGCGTGGTGATGACCCAAATGAGATGGGTACAAACTTGGGCGCCGTTTCTCTGGGCACGGGGCGCACTGCACTCGCGCTTGCGTCAGGCGGCTATCATGTGTGTGCGATTCTCGACACGAGGCAAGTCAAGTGTTGGGGCTACAACACCCACGGCGAACTTGGCCTCGGCGATACGAACCCTCGTGGTGATGTCGCTGGCGAGATGGGTGACGCGTTGCCCGTCGTCAACCTCGGCTCGGGTCGCACCGCAAAGGCCATCACGGGTGGCTTCTACCACACGTGTGCGATTCTCGATAACGGTCAAGTCAAGTGTTGGGGCTACAACTGGGCGGGCCAGCTCGGGCTCGGGGACACGACCACCCGCGGCCGCCTCGCGAGCGAAATGGGTGACGCTCTGCCGGCCGTGAGCCTCGGCACGGGTCGCACCGCAACGCAAATTGCTGCTGGCGAAACGCACACGTGCGCACTGCTCGATAACGCTCAGGTTAAGTGTTGGGGACGAAACTTGGAGGGCCAACTCGGCCAAGGTGACACGACAGCTCGCGGTGCCGCAGCCAGCCAGATGGGCGACACCTTGCCAACCGTGAGCCTCGGCGCGGGTCGCAGCGCACAATCGCTCGTCTCCGGCTGGAATCACACTTGCGTGATCCTCGACAGCAATCGCGCAAAGTGTTGGGGGGACAACCAGTACGGCAGACTGGGCCAGGGAGATGCGAACCATCGTGGCGATGCCAGCAGCGAAATGGGCGACAGCCTGCCACTCATCGATCTTGGTACAGGGCGCACCGTCCTGATGCTCAGTGCGGGTGGCATTCACACGTGCGCGATTCTCGACAACTACACCGCAAAGTGTTGGGGCGGAAATTCCGACGGAAGCCTTGGCTATGGCGACACCGTGAATCGCGGAGACAACGCGAGCGAAATGGGCGACAGCCTGCCCGCGATTGACATCGGTACCGGCCGAAGCTTCAGGGCTATTTCATCGGGTGTTGGCTACAACTGCGCGCGGCTCGATGATGGGCGCAGCAAGTGTTGGGGTTACAACTCCACCGGCATTCTGGGGCTCGGCGACTTCATCAAGCGCGGCGATGGCGCAGGCGAGATGGGCGACAGCCTCGCGTTTCTTGACTGGGTTCCGTAGGCGCTCGCAGCTGGAACTGGGTGGCGCAGCACACGTTCGACTTTGACAACGTGAACTACCGCTCGAACGACATGCTGGTCAGCTACGCCAATCGTCAGCTGTTCTTCTCGGTCGCGCACTCGGAGAACTGCGGCGATAGCCCGAACGACCGGTGCCAGGGCGCGTGGACGGCGAAGGTCGAGGGCGCCCTCTTGTACCCGTTCTCGCCGGCATCGGGCGCCTTCGCCGAGCCCTACGCACTCGGCGGCGATACCACCGCTGCGATGGGCGGCAGCCTCGCGTACAACGCAGGCACGTATTGGCTGATCGGCAACGACGGCGGGCCCAACACACTCGCAGCCATTGCGTTCCCTTCGCTCGCAAGCGCGCGCACGCAGGCGAAGCCTCTTGCGTCAGACGGGCAATGGTCGCAGGGCGAGTTCGAACACGCTGCTCGTTGATGTCGATCAAACGCCCGATCCGAAGGCCTGCGCGGAGGGCTTGGATCCAAAGACCCACGCCGACGATTGCGACACCACCAACCCTGCCTGCGCCGCGGTAACTTGCAACGGCACTGGCAGTACGTGCACCGAATGCACAGGGCTCAAGAAGAATGCCCAGCGACCTCACCTGGTCCGGGTGCGCGATACCTTGTATTATACCTACGACCTCGCGGGTGAGACCATCACGGCGACCGAGCAAGCCGACGCGCCCGACGGCCGGGCTAACTGGGCAATGACCAACGCAGAGGCGAAGACCTGGGAGTGTCAGGTGGGCGCGGTCGCACTCAGCGGGAGTGCGCGGTAGCGATCGGCCATGCATTGAAACCGATCGTCCAAGTCGGCAGCACAAACCTAACGGAGCCCGGCAAGAAGGGCCTTGCCCGCGAGAAGGAAGCGCTCCTCAGCGACCCTCGAACTCGGGAAGTGCCCCCCGAGCTCGAGTCCGACCATCCCATGCACGAGTCCCCAGAGAGCGTCTGCTGCGATTTCGGGATCTCCCTGCGCCAGCGCGCCAGCATCCATGCAAGCTTTCACGGTGCGCACGAGGATCGCCAGCGCGCGCGAGCCGCGCACTTGGCTACTGAGCGATGGCGCGAGTAAGATGGCTCGGTAGTATTCGCGACGTGTGAGCGCAAAGCGTCGGTAGCGCACCGCGAGGGATCCAAGAGCGGCAAGATGGTCCCCGTGACCCACGCGGTCGAACGAGACGGCAAGACGTTCGAGACTGTCTTGGCAGACGGCAGCGAGCAGCCCGTCACGTCCGCCGAACAGCGTGTAGATGACCATCGTCGAGGCGCCGACGCGCTTGGCAACCTCACGCACATTGAAACCCTCAACGCCATCCTCGCCAAGCACCTCAGCCGCGGCATCGAGTACGGCGCGCACCTTGACGGCGCGTGCGACCAGAGACGGCTCCCCACCTGCCAGCTTCTTGGGCCCGCGCCCTTTCTTTGTCGCTGACATTGACATAGTGCCAGATACCAACATAACACCGTTATGTTCACGGCAGGCGTGTCTCACCTTATGCGTACCTGGGGAACCTCAGCGCAAGAACGCGCAGCGCAGTTTCCCATCGACCACGCGGTTGACGTCAACGGAGGCTCCGCATGGCGCGGCGTCACGATCCAGCAGACGCCAGAGAAGATATGGCCCTGGGTCGGGCAACTTCGGCTTGCACCTTACGCCTACGACTGGCTCGACAACGGCATGCACCGGAGCCCTCAACACCTGGTCACAGACCTTCCGCCAATAGCAGTTGGCGATCCATTTATGGTCTGGCCGCGCGTGATCGACCTCGAGCCACTGCGAACGCTCACATTCCTGTGCCGATCCTACGACGAACTCGATGGCCGCTACGGCGGCGGCAATTGGTTCGCTAACATCGCCCAAAAGCCCGGGTACCTCGCCTTCAACCTTGACTGGATTGGGGGTTCTTATCGCCTTGTGGAGGTGGGCCCCACAGAGACACGCCTCCTCGTTAAGCTGCGCTGGAAGTGTCGCGACAACTTCTTGGCAAGCTTCTCTGATCGCTTCCTTCAGTTCGCCGACTTCGTGATGATGCGCCGGCAACTTCTCAACTTGAAGGCGCTCGCTGAGTCGGCGTCAACCGATCGGGGCGGGCCAGGCATCGACCCTAGGAGATCCGCATGACGGAACTTCGCTTCATCTCCGCGAACGGACTTCGTTTCGGCTACTTCGAGGAAGGCCGCGGTCCCCTTATTCTGCTCGTACACGGCTTTCCCGATACCGCCCACAGTTGGGCAGAGACTCGGAGCGCCCTCGCTTACGCGGGATTTCGCGTCGTCACGCCGTTCACCCGCGGCTACCTCCCCACCGAAATTCCGGCCGATGGGCGGTATGACGCCGTGACGCTCGGGGCGGATCTACTCGCTCTCATCGACGCGTTCGGCGAGAGTTCCGCAATCGTCGTCGGACACGATTGGGGCACCGTTGCTGCGTTCACCGCCGCCCAATTGGACCCCGCGAAGGTACGTTTTCTTGCGGCCGTTGCCCTGCCCCACCCGGCCTCGATACGGCCGCTGCCACGCATCAGTTGGGGGCTGCGCCACTTCGTGCGGTTCAAGTTCTTCGGAGGCGTGCCGTGGATCACAGCCAACGAAGGCGCCAATATCGACATGCTGGTGAAGCGATGGTCGCCGGCATGGACGTTCGGCCCCGACCAGACGGCCCACGTCAAGGAGGCGTTTCGCCAGCCAGGCTGCGCGCACGCCGCTCTTGGCTACTATCGAGCGATGTCGCCCCTGCTCAGCGAAGTCGAGAAGCGGAAAGTCGCCGTGCCAACGCTCGCATTCTGCGGCGACACCGACTCCGTCATGAACCGTTCGGACTTCGATCACGCGCGCAAATACCACGCCGCTGCTTACGACATCGTGTCGATGCCAGGCGGTCACTTCATGCACAGAGAGGATCCGGCGCTCTTCACTTCGTCTCTCCTGGCTGCGTTGGGGAACGCCGACTTGCTGCCCAAACGGGAGGCCCCGCCGGTCGCTTAGTTCCGAACGCTTTCTGGATAAGCACCAACCCGAGGCCCGTACGGACGACGGCGAAGGCCTCCTCGAAGGTGCGTGGCGAGGCTGGCCGAATTGCATCCTGTCTGACGGTCTTATGCCAACGCTCCGCCTTACCGTTCGACTGTGGACCGTAAGGTGAGCATGCCAGCGGTCTGCCCTGTGATCTGTGCGCGCGCGAGCGAAAGAGGGTGTGACCGGCCTCACAAGGGACGCCGAGTGCCGTGAGCCCACGCGCGTCGCTCCGCTCCGAGTGATCACGATGGCGCGATTTGGGTGATCAGTTTGCGCGGAATACGCAGAAAAGCGCACGTCGATAACGCGAACGGGCTTGACCCCCGCGAACGCAGACCCACCTTAGCGATCCCCACGGCTGCGCCTCATTTCGAAAACGCGATGCGTGGACGAGGGGGTCCTGGCGCGGACGTCGCGCCCAACACGCCCAACAAAGGAGCGGTGCCATGATTGGCGAGAAAATTGGCGAAGAGACCAGCAAGACCATGGGTCGGCGCGTGCTCAGCGTCGACGGCAACCCAGTCATCGAGTCGTCGGCGCATGGGTCTGGCACCCTGCTCGGCGTCGCATACGACACAGACATGACCTACACCGCGAAACTGCAGCCCGACGGCTCTCTCGTTGGCGAAGGAATCGGGGTGCTCATGGGCAAGGGTGGCGAGACCGCAACGTTCACCGCCCAGGGCGTGGGCAAGCTCACGGCCAGTGGAGGCGTTTCGTGGCGCGGCTCGCTTTACCATCGGAGTTCGCATAGCCGATGGTCACGCCTCAATACGATCGTCGCCATGTTTGAGTACGAGGTTGACGCAGCGGGCGACGGAAAGGGCTTCGTGCAGGAGTGGCGGTAGCCCGATGACGGGGTGAGGTCGGCGCACGCAGCCGGCTTCGCTTCCGCCGCAATTCGTGGCACGACCCGCGCGCTTGGACGGGAGAGGACGAGCGCGCGACGTCGCAGAAAAAAAACGATTGGTTGGAATCACGCGAACCGTGATGCCCCGATCACGCGCTTGCACGATGTAAACGAGGCCGCCGATTGCGCGTCCCTGGGCGTCGAGCAGCGTTTCGGTGACGCGGCCCTGGTCAAGACCCGCGCTCGACGTCATGGGAGTGCTGCCGTGCTACGATCGCTACGGCATGCGAGTCGTCGGCAAGCGCGAAGTAGGGTCAGGCGACCGCGAGGGCCTCGATGAACTCGTTCTAAGGTTCGGCGGCGGCGCAAAAAAGGGCGTATTTCGCTATCGAAGCCAAGAAGAGGCGAACCGAGAGTGGGAGCAATGGATCAGCGAACGCGTGCAGCGACGTATCAAGACGTTGTCCGAATAGCCGCACTGCTTGACGAAGAGCACGTCGAGTACGCCCTTATCGGCGGGTACGCGCTCGCGCTGCAGGGCATCGTTCGCCTGACGGAAGACGTCGACATCCTGGTCGAGCCGACCCTCGAGAACTCACGACGGTGGGTGCGCGCGCTCGCGAAGTTACCGGACGGGGCCGCCAAGGAGTTGCTTGGCGACGACACCCTCCACGAGGATTTCTACGCCATTCGCGTCAACGACGAGTTCACCGTGGACGTCATGAACTCAGCATCCGGATATACGTGGGCCGACTTGCTCCCCTACCGAAGGCGGGTCGAAGGCATCCAGGTCGTGTCCCTCGAGGGCTTGCTGCTCATGAAGGCGAAGGGACGCCTGAAGGATCAAGCCGACGCCGAAGCGATCCGACGCGCGCTCCAGAAGAGTGAGGGGGATTGACGCACCTCTGGTCGGCAGATGCCAGGTCAACCACCTTGACGGATTGGTTGAGAAATGTAATCGCTGGAGGCGTATTTGCGTAGGCGCTCTGCTCGTACCCAGCGCGTGAGACGTCTTGCTCCCAGTGGTACGCGAACGCGTCTGTCGCAAGCGGCGTAGTTGCGTGCGACAGAGCGGCGGCCGTGGTGGTGACCGCTGGTAATCCAACGTAAAGTTGGTTGACTATTGAAATGCGCGGGCTCGAAAGGGCCCGTGTTTCGTTTTGTCAGTCATGGGCACGGTTCGTCAAAGTGCACGCTCCAGTTGTAGAGAGGCCCCGCGCCAAACGCCGACGGGATCGTGTCAGAGTCGCGAAGGTTTCCGCGCGGCCCTGACTGTGGTCCCGCAAGTGAGCCCCTTATGCCGGTGTACGCATACCGCAGCCGCTTGTTTGCACCGACGGGTATCGAAGACAGCGTAACCTCGACCGTTGTCGGTCCGGCTAACTTCACGCCTGTGACTATCGGCGCGCTCGCGCTGTCATCGGCGAATTCGAACCCGAATTGACCGGGGTTGCTCACCAATGTCGTGTCGAGCGCTAGAGGCGGCACGGGCACGTCAAACGCGATCGTGATCGCGGCGCCCGCACGCGACACCTTGCTGGGCCAAAGCGGCGTCCAGGGCCTGCCCTCAAGAATCAGCCGACGATACGCCTTAGCGTAGTACTCACCCATTAGGCGGTAGCCCAGGTTGTTCAGGTGGATGCCATCCCTGGCGTAGGGAAGATGATACTTCGCCATGACCATCACCACCTTGTCTCTGGCCGTGCGACTGGCCTCAAGCTGCAGCATCGCGACCTTACTCGTTGCAGCGTCGTTACCTACGCGCGTCCAGCTGCTGAATTGTGAGTGGAGCATGGGCACCGGGGCCGTCTGCCCCGTGATCTTCTGCACGTCTTTCTCGTAGTCATTCTGCCACTGCAGCAAGTTCTTGCCGTAGTTCATGTTCGCCAAGGCGTGGTCCGCTTCGCCGTGGACGTTCGTGACGGCGCGCACAACGTAGGAGAGCTGCCGGGCCCCCGCGATGGCCTTCGCAGCCCGCACCTGCTCAAGTCCATCCTCATATTGGGCGCTGCCCCTCTTCAGCCCTGAGTAGCCAACGCCGCCACGTCCGTGATTGCTGACGAGCATAACGTGGTCGTTCTTCGGTACGGCAATTTCCTTGAATATCAACTCCCTTGCCCATTTCGCGACGTCGTTTGCAAGTGCCGACGACATGGTTTCTACGGTGTGCTCGACGAGCGGGACGAATGCTTGCAGGTTGTCGCCACCGGCAAGGACGCCAGTATTGAACATGACATTCTTGTACGGCTGCGATTTGCTGAGCGAAGGAGACCCCACAGCACCGACGGCGAGACTCTGGCCGGTCGACAGCACGTGGTTCACGTCGCAGTAGGCGAATGCCGGTGCCACAGGCACTGGAGCGTCACCTTCGTCGTCACGCGGTGCGTCAAGGGCGCTTTGGCCCGCGTCGGCTGGGTCTTGGGAAAGGGCCAGCGACGACGGCGGAGGGTCCCCGCAGGCGGCAGAAATGGCGGCCACGGCACTGACCGCACCAACGCCAAGGGCCCACGACCCACAACCCCGCTTCATGATTTCGCCACACCGGAGGCATGCCCCGCAAACCTCGAGAGGCAAGCGCACGCCCGCGGGAATTTACCGGTTTCCCGTGCGATCACGCGCACCGGCATGCCCCGGCGGCGTCTCACCACCGCGTCGAAGGAATTGGCGCGCCCATCAGCCGCGCGAGCAGCCGTTCCGGATCGTCGTCCACAATGAGCTCATCAAGGTTCAGTCCCTTGATGAATCCTTCAGGCACCTTCGCATTGGCAAACGCCCGCCCAGAAAATACTTCGATTGCCGCAGCCACCACTGGCTGTTGCGCATGGGTCGGCCGCAGTGGCTTGCTTTGCTCCCCACGCGGGCGCGAGGCACACCCACGTCAACTTCACGGTTCGCCCCTCGCCTTCCGGCCGCCTTCGTCACTGAGCGGTCATCCCGCGCGCAACATGGGCCAAATGTGGGATAAATGGGGTGTGCGCCTGCGCGCCGCAGTAGGCTCGAAATCGATGCCACCAAGCGCCTCGCTCGTTGTCACGCTCGGTATACCGCTTGTCGCGTTGGCAGTCGGCGCGGCACTGGTTCTGGGCGCACGCCTCGCAAGGGCTAACGCCAGGGTGGTCGCCGCCATCCTCGTCGGCTGGTCGGTACTCGCCGCAGTGTTGTCGCTATCGGGTGTGCTCGCCAACTTCGAAGCGCATCCACCGCCACTTGCGCCGTACTTCGTCGGGACGTTGGTCCTCGGCGTCGCACTTGCATTCTCGCGGATCGGTGCGCGGCTCGCCACCCTTCCACTACCTATGCTCGTGGGGTTTCACGCGTTCCGGTTGCCGCTTGAGCTCGTGATGCACCAGGCGGCCACCGAGGGCACGATGCCGGCGCAGATGTCGTACAGCGGCCTGAACTTCGACATCGTGACCGGAGTCACAGCGGCAGCGTTCGCGCTTGTCCTTGCGAAGCGCAAAGTGCCGCCATCGATCGTGCTGGCGTGGAATGTCCTTGGGACGGCATTGCTCGCCGGCATCGTGACGATCGCGTTCGCGTCGACGCCGATCTTCCACGCCTTCGGCACGAGGCCCGAGCAGCTCAACACATGGGTTGCGTACTTTCCGTATGCCTACATCGCGCTTGCGGTGATGGGCGCGCTTCTCGGACACATCGTGCTGTTTAGGCGCTTGTTGGGCGGGTCGCAGCACTAGTCAGGCAAGTTGACCTGTGTCGGCGAGGAAACCGAATAGGACGTCTTGCCGTTGCCGATTTGGCCGCCTTGGTTGTTTCCCCAACACCACACTGTTTCGTCTTTCTTGAGCGCGCAAGCGTGCAAGCCACCAAGCGAAATCTCAACGACCTCGCTGAGCCCCGGGACGACTTGAGGCTCGCTGTACACCGGGGTCTTGTCGGGCCATCCAGCGGTCCAAACCTTGCTCGTTACCTTCGGGCCGAGGCCCAGCCGACGGTACGAGTCAAGGCCCCAGCACGAAACGGTTCCGTCCTTCACCAGCGCGCACGTCCAATTGTCGCCCGCGGCGACCTGGCTCACGTTTGCGATCTTTGCGCGGACGGGTGCAAAGGTGTGGTGGCTTGCGAGGTAGAACTGCGGTTCTACATTGGCAATGTTCTTGACGGAGTCCTTTCCATCGCCAAACGTCCCAAACGATCCTTGACCCCAGCACCAGAGCCCGGCCTCGTTGTCGATCGCGCAGGCATGCGTGCCCCCGTCGCTAACAGCAACTGCGTTCGCAACATTGGGCAGGGCAACACCGCTCGCCTTGCGCGATTGGCCGAGGGCGGTCTTCGTCAAGAAATCTAAGCTGGCCTCGTCGGACCAATAGCCGCCGGGGTTGAACCCGCCTGGCATCGGATCGCATGCCACGCGGAGGTCTGCGAGGATGCCGCAGCCGCCGGATCCCCGTTGAAAGCGCAGCGCCGATTTTTGCAAAACCGGACGCCACCCATGAATGCCATGCGTGTTGTGGGTGCCCGAGTGGGAACAGATTCGCTGGCCGTCGCGCATCAGAAAACAGCTCTCGTGGTCATGCGTGGCAACGAGAATCTGGGCGACCTTATCGCTATCGAATTCATAGAGCTCAACCGGATTCGCGCGGTTTTGCTTGGTGTTATCGCCAATCCCCCCGAGG
>CAMBEV010000099.1 GCA_945865595.1 Nannocystis exedens
GACGGCACCGCTATCTTTGGGCGTGAGCAGACCGCGCGCCGCGCGACTCGCAGGAAGCGGGAACACCCATACGAGGTTGTTGTCCTCGGTGCGCAGCTCTCCCGACCCGTCGCCTGCGAGGCCTGCGAGGCCTGCGAGTTGAACCTCCACCGTCGTCATGCCTGTGGCGGCATCGTGGAACGCGCTGATCACCTTGAGTGCACCCTTGTAAGCGCTTACGTCGAGCGCACGCTCCAGCCCCTCGGGCAATCGTGTCCCACGCATCTCGAGGCGGAGGCGCCCGTCGGGCAACGTGAGGACAGTGTGCCTCGGGAGGCGATTCAGCCGAACCACCACACGATCGTGCTCGCCGAGCCGCTCGAACTTCACGTCTTGCACGTCATGGGACAAAAGCGCCTGCCCTGCGGTCTCGATCGTCTTGGTGACCGAGGTTCCTGACGGCATGACCATCACGAGGAGCTTCGATCCTTGGGTACGCACGCGATAGCTCACAGCCTTCGCAAGGTTGATGCTCAGACGCGTTAGACCGCTCTCCTTGAAGGCTTGGGTAAGCACACCCCCGACGACGCCCGTCCGTTTGGTGATCGGTGCGATCGTGCCTGGCGCACCCGCCACGCCCAAAATATCACTGCCTTTGAGATCAACCGAGAGGCGCGTTCCGCCCTGATCAGCACGCAGCGCATACTCGAGGGGCGAGGTGGCCTCGATCTCGACGATCGCGCCCCCTGGAACGTCAGGCATCGCGAGAACACGCACAGCACTGACATGGTTTCTCGGCACCTGGTGCGCAGGAGCGCGCGGGGTGCTTTCGCCCGCTCGAACATCGCTCCCGGCGATCGCGCCCAAGACGCCCAGCAACCCGAGTGCTCGATACTCTTTCATCGCAACTCCTACGTTCACCCACAGGCTAAGGGGGTGAACGACCGAAGGCCCACTTTTCAGTCGCGACGCGCCCCCTTAATCAAGCGGGTCGAATTTGTCGCCCTCGGGCTTCAGCGGAATCACGCGAGTTACCGCGGCCACTTGTGGCTGTGCCGGATCCTCGCGCAACAGCACCACGTCGCCTTCACGAACGCGATCGACGCGCCAATTGACTTGATACTCAGGACCGGTTGTGCCCACCCGCACGCTTTCTGGCCGGCCCAAGTAGTCGCCAGGTCGGAGTACGTGCCCCTTGCCCTTGGAATCAACAAACATGGCGCGCCCACCGTCGCCTCCGAGCACAATCGCAATGAGTTTCAACTCATCGATGCTCGCGTTCCGCAACTTGACAAAGCGCTGGTTGGGCGGTGGCTTGACGGCCCCCTTCGCGACGTTGGCAAACGGCCGAAATGGATCGCGATTGCGTTCGCTCTCAACAAAGTCACCCTCTGAAAGCTCAACGCGCGTCACTACGGTCGGAGCTCCGGCATCGGTAGCGACGACTCGGACAACTGGAGGAGGAGGCGGCGCCTGACTCGCGGTCGGCTTTGCAGCGTTTGAGCACGCAACGACAAAGGCCCCCGCAAAGAGCGCCGCAACGATTGATCCCCTCATTTCGGCGCTCCCGGAGCCTGCGCTGTAGCGGGAGGGGGCACGGTTTTCGCCTTGAGCGCGTGAAACGCCGTGGCGAGACAGCGACCCTTGAGGTGCACTTCATCGCCGACAACGGTCGCATCCCAGAGCTCGATATTTTCAACGTTAATGATGCGGTCGGACTTGCTAAGCTCGTAAATAAACTTGACCACTTGATGGAAGCGACCTCTGATCTGGAGCTTCATGGGAACCTTTGCGTAGAAGGTTTTCACCTGTTCTTCGAGCGGTTGGTACCCATTGAGGGCAAGGCCGGCGGTCTTGCTCGCTTGGTCGATCGCCGAGAGAAATGCAGCCTCTTGCGTGTCGTCAGGCAGCACCTTCTCAAAGTCGCGCGCGCGTTGTTGCCGCACTGAAAGCTCGTCGCGTTCTTTAAGGTACGTCGCATAGGCCTGCTGCTTCTGAACGAGGTCTGTCTGCAATTGAGTCTTCTGCCGAATCGCGCTCTCGATCTTGGTGGCTGTCTCCGAATAGAAGACGAGCCAGTAACCGAACGCCCCCACCACCATGAGAATGGCACCTACCGCGAGTTTGATCGGCGTGCTGATTTGCGCGAGCCGAGATGCAGCCGTGGCCATGTCAGTACCTCACCTTCGCGCTCAGCTCGAACCTCACGACATCGAGCTTCGTAGCGGCATCGATACCCCTCGCGCCCGGCAACAACTTCACCTCGTAGAAATAGTCGCTGAGCAAGAGCCGCTTCTGGAGCTCTGAGATATCTTCGCTGTCGCGCGCGGAGCCCACTATTTTGAGCACGCGGTCCTCCTCGGTATAGGACAAGATCCATAAGCGCTGCGGATCCCAATTTGAATTGAACGCCGCGGTCGGATTGTCGCGGCGTAGCTGCGCGAGCTTATCGGCATCGGTCGTTGGACCGCGACCGACGGCCAAAATATGCGAGAGCTCCATCAACGTCGCGCTCGGACCCGTACGTGCTGATTGCAACTTTTGGATCGCGTCTTCGCGGTCCCGCAAATCTTGAAGTCGTGCGCGTATGCTGTCGTGATCTTTGATCTGACCCTTGATGGTGTCGATGTCCGCTTGGACCTTCTGAGCCTGCGCCGTGAGGGTCGCGAGCTCATCGCGCTTCACCTTTTCAATCACGAGCAAGCCCACCAGCTCAACCAGCGCGGCGGCAAGGAACGCCACAAGCCAAAGCTGTGTCGGGTCAAACGACGAAACGAGCGGCTTCGTAATCTTGCGCTCTGGGAGCAGGTTTATGCGGACCATCGGCGTTGCTCCCCGTCACGTCGCAAGGAGAGACCAAGCGCCACCACCATCTGCGCCGACATGGATCGAAATTTGGGTTCGTTCACGTGCCTGCTGTCGACCGCCAGATTGACCGTTGGATCGAAAAATTGAATCGGCACACGCGCTCGCTTCTCAACCGCCTCCGCAAGCGGCTTGAGGTAGGCGCTGCCACCACTCAGGTAGATACGATGAATTTCGCTCTCGCCGCTCGTCGCAAGGTAGAAATCGAGCGAACGCTGAATCTCTCCGGCCAAAGTTGCACTCGCCTGCACGATCACCTGCTGGGCTTCGTGCGGCACGATCTCCGTAGGTCCGCCGCACTTGTACGCTTCGGCTTGCTCGTAACTGCACCCAAGGGATTTGCGAATCTCGTCGGTGATGAAGTTCCCCGCATTGGTGATCTCGCGCGTGAAGGACGACACACCCTTGGTGATGATGTTAAGCGTTGTTACGGCTGCGCCAGCGTTGATCAACGCGATCATGTTGTCAGGAGGCAGTCCGTGCTGCGACTCGAACATGTTCTGAATCGTGAAGGCATTGATGTCGACAACGAGCGGCCTGAGCTTCGCTTCCCGCACCAAGGCTGCGTAGTCGTTGATCTCGTCCTTCTTTGCAGCGACCAGCAGCAGATCCATTTGGCCCGCCGCAGGGCGCTTGCGCAGCACTTCGTAGTCGATGCTCATCAACTTGATGTCGAACGGGATGTGCTGCTCGGCCTCCCACGTGATCTGCTCGTCGAGTTCGGCCTGGGTCATCATCGGCACGGTGATCTTGCGGACGATGACCGACTGCCCATAGACGCCGATCGCAACGTCATGTTGCGAGATTTTTTGGTCGTGAAATAATTTGAGCAGTGTTTCCGTGACGACGCTCGCATTCATCACGTGACCATCAATGATGGTCTGGGGCGGAAGCGGTGCAAAACCCCAACGCACCACCTGAAATTTTTTGCGCGCATCCTTCAACAGCGCGACCTTGATCGAACTTGCGCCGATATCGACCCCGACGAGGTTTTTGCCTTCGCCCATCGTTCTCCAACGCGCGACACAGGTCGCACGAACCCAAAGTGTCGCATCGCGAGGGAGCCTTCGTCAAAAGACGCGCGAACGGGGCAATTCTTCCTCAGGCAGATGGCCCGAGCCCTGAACTTGAGCTATGAGCCCGCGCATGCGAAAGCTCTTCGTATCGACCGCACTCGCTCTGGCGCTGACGACTTCAACGGCGCCGGCCCTCGCAGACACCACACACACGGTTGCAAAGGGCCACACGCTGCATTCGATTGCTCGCCGGTACAAGGTGACCGAAGAAGCGATTCTCGAGGCGAACGACCTGAAAAACCCTCGCGCTCTCAAGCCGGGTACGGAGCTCGTCATCCCCTCGAAGGGCGACGCCAAGAAGAAGGGCAAGAAGGGCGGCGCTGCCGCTCGAAAGACCAGCGGCAAGACCAAAAGCGGCGACTCCACCAAGGCCAACAAAGAGGAATCGAGCAAGGCGGACAGCCACACCCTCCACGACAAGGACCTCGTCGCGTCGCTCTTCAGGTCAAAGCCCCCTTCGTCTAAGTACGCAAAAGCCCCGAAACAGCCCCACGTGATTCACATCAAGCGCCTTGGGGAAGACTTCAAAATTCGCGTGCAAGACCGGCGCGGGAAGATCCCCCCGAAGGCCCTTCGTGACTTCGAGAAAATCATGCGCTCGGGTGAGGCGAAGCACACGGCAAACCCGCGCTTGGTCGCGCTGCTCGGCATCGTGTCCGATCACTTCGGCAGCCGCGCTCTCGACGTGGTCAGCGGCTTCCGTCCGGCGGCGTCAAGCCAATACACGCCGCACTCAAAGCACAACTACGGCCGCGCCCTCGATTTCAAGGTGCAAGGTGTTCCAAATGAAGCGCTTCGCGACTTTTGCAAGACCTTCAAGAACGTCGGCGTCGGCTACTACCCGAACAGCACGTTCGTTCATCTCGACGTACGCGATAACTCAGCGTTCTGGACCGACTACTCACGACCCGGCGAGGCACCGGACTACGAAGGCAACCACGACAAAGATAGCGACGACGTTGTGAGCGTCGGCAACGAGACCGACGCCGACGCCGACGGGCCTGCCGACAGAACAGGCGCCGCACAGGAAACACCGTCCGCAGATGACGCAGAGGTCGCTGGGACTAAAGATCAGCCGAAAGCGGCCGTTCCAGACGTACAAGAGCAGACGGATACGGATCAGTAACGTAGGCATGCAGCAAGGTCGTGGATGACCTCGCAAGTCACGTTAACCCCAGTTCGTTTCGACCCGTTTGTGAGCTGAGACGCCATCTTTTCAATGCTTTCGCGGAAGCGAGGCTTGGCACACCTCGAGCATAGGAAGCCTCTGTACCGTAACCTCGGGAGGAGGCTTCATGAAGCGATTGCGCACAACGCCCCAGGCGCCCGCAGCAAAGCGTAAGACGCCGGCGTCCGCCAGCAGCACGCCCGCTTTAGCACCCACTCTAGCACTCGCGAAGCGCGCTCCGGAAGCAGAGGAGGTTGCTGCGTTGCTACCGCTGGTTCACCAAGTTGTGGCGCGCTTCCTGAAAAAGCTTCCCGCAAACGTGCTCCGAGACGACCTCGTCGCAGCCGGTGCGTTCGGCTTGATCGACGCACTTCGCAAAGGCGGAGACACGCGCGGCCCGGCATTCGAATGGTACGCACGCGTCCGTATTCGCGGCGCCATCCTCGACGAACTCCGCACCCAAGACTGGCTCACGCGCCGTGCACGCAACCGTGTTAAAGCGGCGGCCGACAACGAAAACGGCTTTCGCGCGACCATCGTGGGTCTCGATGATCTCCCGCCAGACCTCTCGGCCCTTGGCCTGGCAGACCATTCGCGCAGCCCACAGAAGCTCACCGAAGAGAGCATCGAGCGCGCTGCGATCGCGGCGGTCGTCAACAGACTTCCCGATCGCGAGCGCCAGATCGTCACGAGCTACTACTTCAAACAAATCCCGTTCAAGACGATCGCCCAACACCTCGGCGTGAGCGAACCACGCGTGTCGCAGCTTCACGCACGCGCAATGCAGCTCCTGAAGGAAGCGCTGGCACGCACAGGGGACTACGCCGCGGCCTAGTCGTCAACAATCTTTACCGCTTACCGATTCTATCGCTCGTACGTTACCCGATCCCTTGCAACTCAGGCGGGAGCGGCGAATCCACCGAGAACGCCTCGACGACGCCGCTGCCTCCGAACGAAATGTGCGACGCATGCAGCGCGTGGCGCGTGAGACCAACGTGCTCCGCCCCACCGTAGAGAACGTCGCCGAGAAGAGGATGCTCGATCCCAGCGAAGTGCGCCCGGATCTGATGGCGATGGGCCTTCGGCGCGTCCGCCTCGACGAGCGCAAGTGAGCCTACGCGGCGAATCACACGATAATGCGTGATGGCCTCACGTGGCGCGTACCGCATCACATCGCGCGGATGAATGCACGGGTAGACGCGGCGCTTGTCTTTCGGGTGATTCGTCAGCGGAATCTCGATTGTCCCCGAGTCCGACAGGTCTTCGCCTGAGCACCACAACAGGTACCGTTTCGTGATCAACTCGTTCTGCAGCGCATCGACGAGCACGGCGACCGCCGCCCCGGTGCGTCCCACAAGGACGAGCCCCGACGTGTCATTGTCAAGGCGGTGAACCAGTCCCGGTTCGCGCGGGTTGCGACCGATGCCCGCGAGCTCCGGAAAGTGTCCAACGAGCGCGTTCGCGAGCGTTCCCGTTTCGTCGGCGCGAAGTGGGGCGGTCGGTTGATGCGCAGGCTTGTCGACCACGATGACGTGTTCGCTCTTGTAACAAACGTTGAGCGCCTTCTCAGGTTCGGGAAGCGCGG
This sequence comes from Nannocystis exedens, assembly GCA_945865595.1. GTDB lineage: Bacteria > Myxococcota_A > Polyangia > Polyangiales > Polyangiaceae > JAHFDX01. The sequence goes on from CAMBEV010000099.1 coordinate 6,674, forward strand.
GAGCGTCGCGCGGTACGAGCCACGATTCCTCAATGGTGAGCTCGTCTCCCTCAGCCACGACATCGCCCTTGGAAAGCACCCGACCGTTCACGCGAATGACGCGCTCTTCGATTGCTTTCTTGACCAGCGCGCGTGAAAGGCCGTCAAAAACCGCCAAAACGGCCTTGTCGAGGCGACTACCAGCCAGCTGGGCTGAAACCTTCGCGGTGCGTATCATGGGGCGAGGCGTCGTAGCACATCGTACGCGCCGAGGTGACCCATCCGTGATCGAATGTCCGCAGTGCAGCCAAAAGCTTGCTCCATCTGACCGCATCTGCCCGATGTGCGGAGCACTGCAGCGGCACGCCTCGACGCGAGCTGTCGGGCCGGGTCACGCGCTCAGCCTCGCGGACAGTCGCATCGTCGTCGACAAGCGCATCGGGGAAGGGGGCATGGGGGAGGTGTTTCGGGCTTGGCTCTTCCACGACCCGAAAGGTCCGTTAGGCACCCAGCCAGCCACCTTGCTCGCCCTGAAGACGCTTCGGCCCGAATACGTCGTCGACAATCTAGTGCGCAGCACTTTCGCCAACGAGTCGAAGCTGCTCAAGCGTATCCAACATCCGAACATCATCCAGTACATCGATATGCTCGAGTTCGAAGGGCAGCTCATCGTTGTGCTCGAGTACATCGATGGGCAATCGCTCGAAGACGTGATCGCTCGCCACGTCGCGCGCGCACGCATCAACGAAGGCGCAGCGTTACCTTGCCTGAATTTGTTACGTGCATGGTTCTATTTCCAGCAGTTACTCGGCGCGCTCGCGTCGAGTCACGCGGTTGGCATCGTGCATCGCGACATCAAACCGTCAAACGTCCTCATTCGCCGAGATGGACTCGTCAAGTTAACTGACTTTGGAATCGCCAGACTGACTGAACCGCACGCGCAAGGCACGGTACAAATCACGCGAGGTCACGCCCCAGGCACCGGCATGTACATGTCCCCCGAGCAAGTCCTATCGCAGCCCGTCGACGCGCGCGGCGATCTGTATTCTGCTGCAATCGTACTCTTCGAGATGCTCGCCGGGCGCCCGCCGTTCGTCGATGAGGGAAGCGAGTTTGTCATTCGCCGCCACCAGGTCGAAAGCCCGGCGCCACACTTGCGCGATTTCGCGCCACAAGCACCGCCAGCCGTCGATGTTCTCTTGCAGAAGGCGCTCGCGAAGGATCCAAACCAACGATTCTCGAGCGCCATCGAAATGGGAGAAGCTTTTCGCATTGCGCTCAACTTACCGACGACCGACGAGTGGGCCGCACAAGAACAATTCGCACTCAGCGTGAATACATGCCGAAAGTGATCATCATCGGTGGCGGGTTCGGCGGCCTCACGGCTGCGCAAGCTCTCGCTAACGCAGGCGTCGAGATCACGGTGGTTGACCGCACCAACCACCACCTTTTTCAACCGCTGCTCTATCAAGTGGCCATGGCGGGGCTTTCGCCTGCAGAGATCGCGATGCCGATTCGCTCGATTCTAGCGCCCCAAAAGAACGCCGCCGTCATCCTCGGTGAAGTGACCGCGATCCGCACCCGCGAATCGAAACTCTCGCTGAAAGATGGCGAACTTAGTTACGATTATCTCATCGTAGCGAGCGGGGCCGAAACCTCCTACTTCGGTCACGCTGAATGGGAGCGCGTGGCCCCTGGACTGAAGAGCCTCCATGACGCGGTAGAAATTCGTGAGCGCGTTCTTTTGGCGTTCGAGACCGCTGAGCGCTCCGATGATCCCAAGGTGCGAGAGCGACTGCTCACCTTTGCGGTGATCGGTGGTGGCCCCACAGGCGTGGAGCTCGCAGGCGCCTTGGCCGAACTTGCGAATCGCGTGCTCTCGAGCGACTTTCGCCGCATCGACCCGTCGAGCTCACGCATCGTCCTGGTTGAGGCAGGCGAGCGCATTTTACCGGGCTTCGCGCCCGATCTCTCTGAAAACGCCGGTGAGCAACTGCGAGAACTTGGCGTCGAGGTGAAAACCTTGACGCGCGTGACCGCGATTGACGATTTCGGCGTCTCGATCAACGGCGAGGTACTTCCCTGTTCGGTCGTCATTTGGGGTGCCGGCGTTCAGGCAACGAAGTTGACGAAAACGATTGGCGCGCCGCTCGACCCGGCAGGGCGCGTAATTGTCGAGCAGGACTGCAGCCTCCCGGGCGAAAAAAATGTGTTCGTCATCGGCGATGCTGCGTGCTTCATGCACGAGGGCAAGGCACTGCCAGGCGTGAGCCCCGTGGCAATGCAACAGGCGCGATCGGTCGCGGCCAACATCAAGCGCGATCTTGAAGGCAAACCCCGCGAGAACTTCGAGTACTTCGACAAGGGTTCGATGGCCACCATTGGACGTTCGCGCGCGATCGCCCAAGCGGGACGCGTTCACCTTACTGGCTTCATGGCGTGGGTCGCCTGGCTCGTCATCCACATTTGGTACCTGATTGGATTTCGCAATCGTTTCGCGGTGTTGTTCAACTGGGTTTACCAATATGTGGCTTACAGAAGGGGTGCCCGCCTCATCACTGGCCACCGTTTCCACGGGCCGGCGCGCGACGCGCAGGCAGAAGGTGTGAGCGAAGTGGCCAAGCGCCCAACTAAGGACGATACTTAGAGCATGCAGGCGCCGCTCTCGTTCACGTTCCTCGCGCTCATCCTCGCGGGATGCGGTGCCCAAACGACGGCGACCGCGGTGTCTTTCGGTCTCGAACCCGAGACCCGCATCGCAGACGATGCCTCCTTCGAGGAGCCGCAGGCACCGTCAATTCCATTGACTTCACGAGGCCCGACTGCCGCAGTCCCACCTGACGGAAGCTCGCCGGACGGAGGCGCCCCCAAGCTGACCCGCGAGCTCTGCCCGGTAAAATGCATGATGGTGGTGCCCGGGCGCGCGTCACTCGAGCCAGAAGAAGAGACTGAATTCGTCGCTCAAGTGCAGCCCACGATGGAGCGCCTTGCCGCGTGCGACGCTTCCACCCGCCCATCGCCGACGCTTACGCTTCGATTCGCAGAAGACGGCTCGCTGATCGCGACGGGCGTCGACGAGGGCGTGTCGCAGGGCAGCACGAGTCAGTGCCTTCGCGACAGCGCAGGCCTTGGAACCCTTACGGGTATGCGTTCCCTATCAGGCGCGGTCGTTCGATGCCAGGAGCGCTGCGTTGCTGGGTTGCGCAAGCCAAAACGAAGCGGCCCAAAGGTTCGCCCTCGCTAGCCACGACCGGCTTCGCGCGGACGCCCAGAATAGAGCAACGCCGCGCCAAGGCCCGCCAAGGCCGCAAGCGGCACGAACACCAGCGGGGCTAGGTCGAAAGTTGCAAGCGCCAGGGCAACAAGCTGGGGAACGATAGAAATCGCGAGGGCTCGGCGCAACTGGTCGTGCAATCTGCGCGGCAGGCTGATGGCCTGCACGGCCACTCTCATGTCGCTCGTGGCGAGCGTAGCCGCGTACGGAGTCGAACCCGCCGCCGAGGCCGCAGCGTCGAGCGCGATCGCAGCGTGCGCGGCGAGCATCGGCTCCGCGTCCCGCTTCGAAAGACCGATGACCGCTACTGTGCGTCCCCCTGATACGAGATCGCGAATCGCATTCGCGCGTGCCTTCGTCGCCAAATCAGCTCGAACGTGGGTAATACCAAGCCCGCGCGCGAGA
>CAMBEV010000100.1 GCA_945865595.1 Nannocystis exedens
GGTCAAACGTTCACGGCCGGCGACGCCGGGTCCGTCGCGACCACCTACGCAGACCCAGCGGCGCTCGGCGCACTGTCGCCGGCCACTGCAGCGAAGGTCGGCGCACCCAATCTTGCGGCCGATGGCATCGGTGGACGCGTCCTCACCGCGGACGGTGGCACACTCGTGGGCGCCAACGGCCCCGTCATCATCATGCAAAGCTGGGGTCTGAGCTACGCGCTCACGACGGGCGACAAGACCGGTGCCGGCATCGCGACCTATTACCCCGCGGGCAAGAACTACACGAGCGTTGTTGTCGGTTCGCCGCTCGCTCCACAGTTCATCAACCCACTTGACGGTGGCGCAGGCGCAGCGGACGCCGGTGGTGTCTTCAACGGCAAGACGCTCCACGTGTTGGTGTTCCCGAGCGACCCCAACATCCCGAAGTTCCAGCCCTAAGCGGAGCTTGCTCCCATGAATGAGCGCGCCGAGACGGTCGTCTGGGCGCGCCATTTTTTTGTCTGGCATGACCTTCCCGTTTGCGCCGTAGGATAGGCACCACACATGAATGACGCTCAGGCGACTGCCGATGGCAGCCACGGCCAGTCGACGTCTCGACGCAATCTTGCCAAGGTGGCGCTCGCCGCCCTCGGGGTTGTCTACGGCGACATCGGTACGTCGCCCTTGTACGCGATGAGAGAGTGTTTCAACTCAGCCCATCGCGTCGAAGCCACGCGCGAGAACGTCTTGGGCGTCCTTTCGCTGTTTGTCTGGTCGCTGACGCTCGTTGTAGTGGTCAAGTACCTTTCCTTTATCATGCGCGCAGACAATCGCGGAGAGGGAGGCATCTTGGCGCTGCTCGCCCTTCTGACCGCAAAAGATGCGAAGCCCTCGAAGGCAAAATCGACCCTCGTGACGCTCGGCTTGTTTGGCGCGGCGTTGCTTTACGGCGACGGCATGATCACGCCCCCCGTTTCAATCCTTGGCGCAGTCGAAGGCCTTGAGGTTGCGGCTCCTGGCGATGCGGTCAAGAAACTTGTCGTTCCGATTACGGTAGGCATTCTGCTTGTGCTCTTTCTCTTTCAGCGAAAGGGGACGGCGGGAATTGGCCGTGTATTTGGGCCGACGATGCTCGTGTGGTTCGTTGCGATCGCGGCCCTCGGCGTCCCTTGGATCGTCAAGAACCCCTCTGTTCTCGCAGCCCTCAATCCGCTCTACGCGGTTCGCTTCTTTGCAAACAACGGCACGCGCGCCTTTCTTATGCTGGGGACCGTGGTGCTCTGCATCACAGGAGGGGAAGCTCTCTATGCGGACATGGGGCACTTCGGTCGCGCTCCAATCCGGTGGGCGTGGTACGCGGTGGCGTTTCCTGGGATCCTCATCAACTATTTTGGTCAAGCAGCTTTGCTTTTGACGGGCGACGCGGCGGCGGCAAAGAGCCCGTTCTATGCGCTAGCTCCTCCATGGGCGCTCTATCCTCTTGTGGTGCTCGCCACCGCCGCTGCAGTTATCGCGTCGCAGGCGCTGATCTCCGGTGCGTTCTCGCTCACTCAGCAAGCGGTGCAGCTTGGGTATTGCCCACGCGTCAGCATCGTGCACACCTCGGGAGAGACCGAGGGGCAAATCTATGTGCCTGAAGTGAATTGGGCGCTGATGGTGGCGTGCATTGCGATCGTCCTTGCGTTCAAAGATTCAAGCTCGCTCGCCGCGGCCTACGGCATCGCGGTGACTGGCACGATGAGCATTACGTCATTGCTCTTCTTCGCGGTCGCGCGCGCGCGCTGGAAATGGAGCCTCCTCTCGGCGGGCTCGCTCACGGCGCTTTTCCTCATCATCGACCTTGGGTTCTTTGCCGCCAACGCGACCAAGATTCACGAGGGGGGCTGGGTTCCGATCGTCATCGCGGCGGGAATTTTCCTGATGATGACGACCTGGAAGAAGGGACGCGATCTCCTGTATCGCGCCATCTTGTCAAACACGTTGCCGATCGACATGTTCATGGCCGACCTTGACTTGGTGAAGCCCAACCGCGTTCGAGGCACCGCGGTGTTCATGACGTCCAACCCCGACGGTGCGCCGCCTGTTTTGCTTCATCACTTCAAGCACAACAAGACCCTTCACGAACAAGTGGTCCTGCTGTCCATTCACACCCAGCACGTACCCGAAGTGCCGACTGAACATCGCGTCGAGGTCATGCGCGAACTCGGGCAAGGATTTTACCAGGTCACGCTGAGCTATGGGTTCATGCAAGTGCCCAACGTGCTCGAAGCGCTCGAGGTATGCCGGCTTCAGCATGGTCTCGAAACAAATCGCAGCGACACAAGCTTCTTTCTCGGGCGCGAAACGTTACTGATTGCCGACAACAAGCTGATGTCGAAGTGGCGAAAGGCGCTGTTCGTGTTCCTTTCACGCAACGCGCGGCAGGCCAACGCGTTCTTCAAGATTCCGCCCGGTCGCGTGGTCGAGCTCGGCACGCAGATCGAGTTGTGAGGCACGGGGCGCTTGGGAGTGTCGGACGTTTACCAGCAGAGAACTGCGGTTGGTTGACCTGCGGTTGGTTGACCTGCGGTTGGTGGGGGCGCGTCGGCTTCGCGAACCGGGGCTGGCCTTTGCGCGGCGGCGTGGGTATGAACGGAGGCATGAGCGACGAACGTTTGGTCTTCTGCAAGAAGCTGCAAAAAGAGCTGCCCGGTCTCACGCGCCAACCGTACAAAAATGAGCTTGGGGCGCGAATCTTCAACGAGATCTCGAAAGAAGCGTGGGGCATGTGGCTCAAAGACTCGGTCAAGTACATCAACACGTACCGAATCGACACGACGTCAAAGCAGGGCCAGGACTTTCTGCTCAAGCAGGTCGCCATCTACTTCGGCTTCGAAGAGGGCAACCTCGCCGAGACTGCCTTCGTTCCGGCTGAGAAGTGATGAGCAACGCACCCACGCTGGTGCTCGGGGTGCCCGGTTTTTCGTACGAGGACCTCTACGTTCCAGAGCGGCTTGCAGCCCTCCATGCCGTGTTCGACGCTTGGTTCAAGAGTCACGCGCCCGACGACTACGCGCAGTTCGATGCGTACCGCGCGGTTGGTGGAGTTGGCGTTGGGCCTGTTGACACGAGCAACGCGTTACTCGCAGCGGCTCCGCATGTTGGGGCTTTCGTCGCCAAGTTGTTCGGCGTCGAGCACGAAACAGACATCGTCCGCGCCGAGGTGCGCAACAACGATCCCATCTGGCGCTTCAAGCGCGACTTCGTCAAGAAGCGGCTCTTCAAGAGCGAGGCAGGCAAGAGTTGGACGGCGGGCGCAGGTGCCGCAGCCGGTGTCGCTCGCGCCGCAATGCTCGCAGTAGGCGGCAACACGCCTCTCTTTGCGATCGATGAAGAGTTGGCTGTTGCGCAGGCAGTCAACTCTCTTGTCGACGCCGACGATACCGCACGCAAGGCCGCAAAAGGTGGCGGCGCAAGCTGGACAGACGAGCTCCGCAGCCGCATCGACGACGTGCGCGAACGCGTGACTAGCGCAATGGCGACCGAAGCGATTTTGTGCGCACATGAGAGCGACGCAACTGACGAATCGCGCGGAGTGTTCGTGGGCTGGCTGCTCGCAGCGATCGAGGCTTACCTCGTCAACCGCCGGAGCGATCAGCACGACACCGTACGCGCTTGGCCGTCGATGAAGTCGCCGCGCACGCTCGATTTTGCGAACCTCGTCGAAGTCCACCGGCCCGATGCTCAACTTCCTGAACTATTCGTCGGTGCCGACCATGGTCGCCGCGAGCGTGACAGCTTTGCGCTCACTGACCGCCGAGGAGGCGCGCGCGAAGTTGAAGAGCAGATCGACTACTGCTTGCTTTGCCACGACCGCGACAAAGACTCGTGCTCGAAGGGCCTGCGCGACAACAAGACCAAAGAGGTGAAGAAGAACCCTCTCGGCGTTTTGCTCGAGGGGTGCCCGCTCGACGAGAAGATCAGCGAGATGCATGCGATGCGCCAACGCGGCGAGCTTCTTGCGGCCATGGCACTCATCACGATCGACAACCCGATGTGCGCGGGTACCGGTCATCGCATCTGCAACGACTGCATGAAGGCGTGCGTCTTTCAAAAGCAAGAGCCCGTCAACATTCCCCAGATCGAAACGCGCGTCCTCAGCGAGACGCTCGCACTCCCATGGGGCCTTGAGATTTACGGCTTCTTGACACGGTTCAATCCCTTGAATGTCAAGCGGCCTTACCAAAAACCCTATCGAGGGAAGAATGTCCTCGTCGTCGGGCTCGGTCCCGCGGGCTACACGCTTGCGCACCATCTTGCGAACGAGGGATTCGGCGTGGTCGCGGTCGATGCGCTGAAGATTGAGCCGCTACCGGAAGAGCTCGTCGGTGCGCCAGGCTCGGCGCCGACACCGGTGCGCGACTTCCAAAAGATGTACGAGGAACTCGACGAGCGCATCCTCCTCGGTTTTGGTGGCGTTAGCGAGTACGGCATCACGGTTCGTTGGGACAAGAATTTCCTTACCGTGCTCTACGTCACGCTTGCGCGCGATCGGCACCTGCGCATCTACGGCGGTGTTCGCTTCGGCGGCACCGTCACGGTCGATGATGCGTGGCAACTAGGCTTCGATCACATCGCGCTCGCGGCGGGTGCGGGAAGACCCACGATTATCGACATCAAGAACAACCTGGCGCGCGGTATTCGCAAGGCCTCCGACTTCTTGATGGGGCTTCAGTTGACGGGCGCCTACAAGAAAACCTCTCTCGCGAATCTTCAAGTAAGTTTACCAGCAATCGTCATCGGCGGCGGCCTAACCGCGATCGACACCGCGACCGAACTGCTCGCCTACTACCTTGTCCAGATCGAGAAAGAGTCCGAGCGCGTTCGTTTGCTCACCCAGGAGCGCGGCGAAGCGGGCGTGCGAGCGATGTTCGACGATGAAGAGTGGGCGACCCTCGAGGAGCACCTCGCTCACGCGCGTGAGCTCGAAGGCGAGAAGGCGAAGGCCAAGGCTGAAGGCCGCCTGGCGCGCGTGCAGGACTTGCTCAGCAAGTGGGGAGGGGTGTCGCTTGTCTACCGTCGCCGTGTCGCTGAATCGCCCGCGTACCGTTTGAACCACGAAGAGGTAGAGAAGAGCCTCGAAGAGGGGGTTCGCTACCTTGAAAATTTGTCACCCGTCGAGGCGCTTTTGGGCGATCGGAAAGAGGTCATCGGCATGCGTTTCTCGCGCAAAGACGGCACCTTCGTCGACCTGCCTGCGAAGACCGTCTGCATTGCCGCGGGGACGAGCCCAAATGTAACCTACGAGAGGGAGTATCCTGGCACGTTCGAGCTGGACGCAAAGCAGCAGTACTTTCAGGCGCACACGGCGGAGGTCGATGCGTCAGGTAAGTTGACGGTCTCCAAGGCCGAGCGTGGCCGCGGCTTCTTCACGAGCTATGCTGAGGAAGGTCGCGCCGTCAGTTTCTACGGTGACAACCATCCGGTGTACGCGGGCAGCGTCGTGCGCGCGATGGCGAGTGCGAAGGATGGGTACGCGTACGTCGAAGCGCTCTTCGCCGCGTCGCGCAATCTCGACCCAAGCACGCAAGCGACACGTGAGCGTGACCTCTCTGCGCTGTTCGCGCGGCTCGATGGTGAGCTTGTCGCCACGATCCACGAGGTGAATCGCCTCACACCGACGATCGTCGAGGTTGTGGTTCACGCTCCGCTCGCGGCACGCAAGTTCAAGCCGGGCCAATTCTACCGCCTGCAGAACTTCGAGGGGGGCGCCCACATGGTCGAGGGCGTTCGCCTTGCGGTTGAAGGCCTTGCGCTGACCGGTGCGTGGATCGACCACGAGCGCGGGTTGATGGGCACTATCGTCCTCGAAATGGGCTCGAGCTCTCGTCTTTGCGCGGCGCTGAAGCCCGGCGAAAAGTGCGTGCTCATGGGCCCGACCGGCGCACCCACCGAAGTAGCGCCACGAGAGAAAGTGATTCTCTGTGGCGGTGGTCTCGGCAACGCGGTGCTCTTCTCGATCGCGCGGGCGTTCAAGATGCTTGGCAGCCAAATTGTGTACTTCGCTGGTTACAAAAAGGGCGAAGACCTCTTCAAGCAAGGCGACATCGAGGCTTACGCCGACCAAGTCGTTTGGTGTACCGACAGCGGAAGGCCGATCGAGCCGAGGCGCCCGCAAGACGGGCACTTCCGTGGGAACATCGTGCAGGCAATGGTCGCGTGGGCGCGTGGTGAAGTAGGTCAACCCCATTTCCGATCAAATGAAGTCGACCGCATCGTTGCAATCGGTTCAGACCGCATGATGAATGGCGTACGCGAGGCGCGGCACGGCGTTCTCGAACCGCTTCTCAACAAGCGGCACCTCGCGATTGGCAGCATCAATTCGCCGATGCAGTGCATGATGAAAGAGGTGTGCGCTCAGTGCCTGCAGAAGCACAGGGATCCCGTCACAGGTAAAGAGCACCTGATCTTTTCCTGCTTCAACCAGGACCAAGAGCTCGACAGCGTCGACTTTGAGCATCTCAATCAACGTCTCCGCGCAAACTCGATGCAAGAGAAGCTCTCGAATGCCGTGCTCGATCTGCTGCTGAAGAAGCACCCAGAGTTGCTGAGGATCTGAATCAACCGCCCGTAAAACGGCGACCGCCAACTTGTATAAGTTGTTGAAATTGCGAGAAAATTCTGGCGAGCTTGCTTTGGCGTTTGGCGTATTGCCCTGGCCGTGCCATCGTCCGCGCCCCTCCTATGGCAACCCGTTATTACGTCGGAACGAGCCACGTCCGCGGCAGACTTGAAAACTACGCCGAACGGTTCGATTTCGCCGAACTCGTCGTGAGCGGTCAGGCCGCTGACAAGCCTGCAAGCGAGCGGACGTACAAGCGCTGGCGCAAGAGTGTGCCCGCGTCGTTTCAGTTTGCCGTTGTTGCCGGTCCGGCTCTCGCGTCGCTTGAGCCAGGTGGCGGGTACACGCGCGGAGTCGCTGCGCTGCAGCTTGCCGTCGACGCCCTCGAGGCGCGATGCGTCGTTCTTCGCACGCCGCCCTCCGTGAGACCCACGGGCCCGGTTCGCAAGGCGCTCGTCGAGTTCTTCGAGGCGTTTCCGCGCGATGTTACACACGTGGTTTGGGAGCCCAGCGGCCTTTGGGAAATTGATGAGGCCCTCGCGTTGGGGCGTACGCATCGTGCGGTCATCGCTGTCGATCCGCTGCGTGATCGCCTGGGCGCCGGTCAGGGTGCGTACGTGCATCTCCGATCGCTTGGGGAGCAACGGACGCTTACCGATACGATGGTTCGACGCGCGCAGAGTGCGCTCTCGCAGAAGCGCGAAGTATTCGTGATGCTCGACACCACGAAACCAGTCACCGATCGCAAACGATGGCTGCAGACTGCCAAGAGCGGTGAGACGCTTGACGTCGGCCGGTTGGTGCGACCTCGTGGTGGCCTTCTCGTGACGGACGATGAGCAAGAATGAGTCGCCTTGCCGCCTGCGTAGCTTCACGCGGAGAGATCGATGCCGTCATGGCGGAGCTGCTCCTTCGCGGAAACGCGATTGATGCCGTCGTTGGGGGCGTGTTCGCAGCCGCGGCGCTTGACGCATCTGTGTTGCTCGGCCCTGTGCAGATGCTCGTCGGAGGTGCCGCCGCTGGACTTCGTCAAGTCGATGGACGAGTTCGTCAGGCCGGCGCAGGGTCAACGCGCCCACGCGGGGTGCGGCTGCGCGATGAAAACGCGCCTGCGTTACGCGTCGGTGTTCCGCTCTTGCCCGCCGCGCTCTCGGCAGCGCTTGCCCTGGGTGGAACGGTTTCGCTAACGCGCGTCAGCGCGCGGGCGATTGAACTCGTCAAGTCCGTGAACAAAGAGCGGGCCGAGGTGATTCGCAGCCTCGGACGCGGAGGTCCGAGGGCGTTTCTTGCGGACGGCATCGCAGACGAGATGATTGCGAGTGCCGGTCGCTTGGCGGGTGGGCTCCTTTGTCGCGAAGATTTTGAAGCGCTACCCCAGGTTGAAACCGCAAGAGCCGAGCTACTCGGTGGGCGCCAAATGGCACGTGTGCGGTGGAGCGATGATGCGATGCCGCTAGGCGCACGAGACGCAAGCCACACCGAAGTACTTGCGGCTTGCGACGACCGCGGCATTTTCGCCATCGCCTGTTACGAAGTGCATCCGCAGGGCTTGTCGATAGAGGCGCTGGGCCTTGTAGCGCCACTCGTCGCGCAGCCCCTCCAGAGGCACGTTCCGTGGACGCCGCCAGGGACTCCCTGTCCAGCCGCGGCGCCGATCGCGCTCATTGAAGAGGGCGGCATTGTACGATGGGCCGTGGGCGTGGGAAGAAGCGCCGCCGCCGAGGTCGAGCTTGACCAACTGATGGGTCAACTTGAAACCGAACTTGCGCCGTCACAGTTGGCGTCAAGCCAGTCGGGGCAGCGCGTTGTCGTCGCGGTCGCGCAAACACGAACGAACGGTCGCGCCGTCCGCTGTTAGCCGCTGCTACCCGATTCGCTCAACTCGAACCCGCAGCACGCAACGCAAGAAACGCACGCGGTTCTCTGTGTGTTGAAGTCCAACACACCCAAGCGCAGCGCTGGTTACAACTTAACTCCGTACCGCTTCGCATACGCAGTCGCGCCGAGCTTGTCGATGTTGCGCAGGTCACGCGTGGTGACGGAAAGCGTGACGAAGCGACCGAGCTCAGGGACCCAAATGCGGCGGGTTTGAACGTTCACGTTCTGCCAGCGCTTGGTCTTGATGTTCGAGTGCGAGACGTGGTTTGCCACCATCTTGCGTTTGCCTGTGATGTCGCTCTTGGCCATGGGGCCGGGAACCTATCGCTGGAGGGTGACATTCGTCAAGCGCTTTTGGTGCCCAAACGGGCGCAGCGCAGCGCTTTTCGCTCATTTTTCGTTAGGACCGCCATCGTTTGGCGATTTGATTCCATGCGCGCGACAGCGGTGGCAGCGCGCTGTCAAAGATCACCGTGGAGCGAACAAACCGTGAAGCCATGTCCTCGGTCGCCATCAGCACGTCGACATCGGAAAGCGGCGTCGCGTCGAATCGCACGATGAGTGCGCGCCATTGGTCGACGAGCGCGCGATCGGCGTGTGGGTCAAGGGCATAGACGATATGCGGGCGTGAAAGCGACGCGATCAAGTCGCCAACGTCGTGTTGGTGGCGAACCGCGTGTACCTCTGCCTCGGGAGCCATCGCGGTTACTTCGTCGACCTGGTCGGGCGTTGTACACACGTGCGCGAGGACTCCACGATGCCGCAGGGCGCCGGCGGGACGAAGTGCAGACGCTAGGGATTGCGCCGCCGTGATTCCCGCGCGCGATAGCGCCACGATCATTGCGGGACCCGTCGGCGGCTTCGACGCAGCCGCGGGCGCTTCAAGCCAACGCACTGCATCGCTTGCCTGTACCCAAAGGTCTTCGGGAAGACCCGATTGCACGAATGTTTGCCGTGCAAGGTCCCACGCGCCCAAGAAGGGCTCGCCCCGGTCGGTGAGCACGGCGTTGCCAGCCGCGACCGCGGACGCCAACTCAAACAAGGGACGAGCAAAAGCACCGTCGCCCCCGAGCTCGATCACCCCGAGCGGGTGCCGCACAATTTGAGCGTCACCATGTGGCGCGCGCGAGCCCCTGAGCTGCGTGGAGCTGACGAGAGCGGTGAGAGCCCGAAAGAGTGGCTCGACTTCAAAGACCCGAACATCGTGTTCAGACACGTCACTCGCTTTCGCAAGCGCGCTCACGAGTTCATCGCGGCGATCATGCATGCGCTTTTGCCATCGCTCAATGCGCGTGAGACGTTCGTCAAGGGGCATGACGGCCCAGGCCCGCTGCGCTCGCTCTGCGAGGCGCTCAAATAGAGGCGCACGTTCGGCGAGGCGCTCGGGTTCAAGAGCCCGCACGCGTACGATGCTGTCTAGTGAGTGCGTCGGGGGCCTCATCTGAGGTGCGCGGTTCATCAAGGAGCCACCTTAGCCCATGAATCGGCGCGAAGTGAGCCTCGGGTCAAGTGTGCGGCTACACTGTGGGTATGAGGCCGATTGAGGCGGTGAGGGGAGCGCTCAGGCTCGCGTCGAGGTGGCGGACCAAGTCGGCGCCGAGCACAGGCGACTCGAGCGGTGCCGAGCGCGTTGTGCTCGCCATGATGCGCACGTCCACTCGCGCTGCCCGGCTGATGGGCAAGCTCCCTGTGCCGGCGGCCAAGGGGGAGGAGCGCGCCTTTCTGGAGCGTGCGCGCGCCGAACTGGGCGTCATGCGCGAGCACATGGCGCAATCCACCCGAGAAGTCGACCGCGCGATGGTGGACATGATCGATGCGACAGGCGACTTGCTGGGACACATGTTGAATCGGGCTCCAGCCGAGCGCC
>CAMBEV010000101.1 GCA_945865595.1 Nannocystis exedens
CCGCTTGATGGCAGGGCTGACACCAGTCAGCGCCATAGATGATCACCGCCGTTTGTGGATTCGCCGGAACCGCCGGTCCATTGGCCGAAGGCCCCTCAGGGTTAGGCGCGGTCCCTGCCGGAGCATTGGGTCCAGTTTGTTGACCCTTCGAACGCGCGAGTTCCTCGAATTCGGCGCGCGCCAAAATGCGTATGGGAAATCGTCCATCCGGCTGCGCCTGCCGCAGGTCGGCCACGAAAATTCGATCATCCTTTGTCTTCGTGCCGTCGGGCTTGCTGGGGTCGATCACGCGCACGTGCTCGCGTCGATTGAGCGGCACCTCGGCGACCGATTGCGTCACGTGAAAATCGCCAAAGTCGTCGAACCAAGTCAGGAGCAGGCCCTGCGAGTCAGCACGAACGATCACCGCCGCCTCGCCGGTCGAGCGCGAGGCCTTGCACGCCGGACCACTGGCGAAGATCGTCAAGAGCAGCGCGAGCCACAGCACAATGCGGTTCAGCTTCACGCTTCGACCTCTTCGGAGACCTTGGCCCACTCCATGAGCATCGAATCGATCTTACGCTGAAGTGCCTGCTCTTGCTGCGCAAGCTCTGCAAGTTTCTCCCACTCATCAGGCGAGTGCTCGCGGAGCTTGACGCGCATCGCGTCGACCCGAGCCTCCGACTGCGCGATTTCCTTCTCGAGCTCAACGACGCGACGCTTTTTTCGCTCTTGGTCGCGACGGGCAGCCTTGTTGTCTTCGAACGAACTTCGCCCCGCCACCGGTGCTTCCTTTGCGGACGCGGCAACCCGTGCGCGCATAGCCTCGGCCTGAGCGGTCAGACGCAGTTGCTCCTGTTCGGACCAGTCCCGAAAGTTCGTCGAGAAGAGTTCGCACGTGCCGTCTTCGACGCGCAGCACGCGCGTGCTCACGTTCTCGAGAAACCGGCGATCGTGCGACACGAAGAGCACCGTGCCCTCAAAGCCCGCGAGCGCCTCTTCAAGAATTTCGGCCGCGGGAATGTCGAGGTGATTCGTCGGCTCGTCGAGGAAGAGGAAATTGCGCGGCTCGAGTAACAATTTGGCCAGGGCCAGTCGTGAACGTTCGCCACCTGAAAAGCCAGCGATCCGGCGCAGCGGATCGTCGCCCCAAAATCGAAATCGCGCGAGGTACTGACGCGCGCCGTCAGCATTGAGATCACCGCGAATGCGCCGCATCTCTTCAATGGGAGTGAGTGACGGATCGAGCTCTCCCAGGTGCTGATCGAAGTAACCCTCTTGCAGATTCGTGCCGCGCTTCACGCTGCCCTGGTCCTCAGCCGCACCGCGACCGGCAAGCAACTTGAGCAATGTTGTCTTCCCCGCCCCATTCGGCCCCACGATCGCAATGCGCTCGCCCCTACTGACAAGTAAATTGACGTTTTGAAAAAGCGAGCGCCCCCCACGGGACGCCGACAGGCCTTTTGCCTCGAGAACGATGTCGCCGGAACGAAGCGCTGGCGCAAATCGAAATGCCACGCGTTCTGCGTTGGCCCAAATGTCCTCAGGGTTCTCTGCGCGCTCGAGCCTCTCGAGTATCTTGCGACGCCCTTGCGCCTGCTTCGCATTCTGTCCCGCGATGTTGCGACGGATGTAGTCCTCGGTCTTCGCGATCGCCTCTTGCTGACGCTCGACGACCGCACGCTCGCGTTCAAGGTCCACCTCACGCGCAACCACATAGTCAGAGTACTTGACGGGATAAACGCGCAGCGATCGCACACCCAGTTCGAGCGTCTTGTTTGTCGTTGCGTCGAGGAAGGCCCGATCGTGCGACACAAGCAGAACCGCGGCGCGTAGCCCGCGCAGGTATCCCTCGAGCCAGCGAATCGTCGCGAGGTCGAGGTGGTTCGTTGGCTCGTCGAGCAAGAGAATCTCGGCGTCAGATGCGAGTGAAACGCCGAGCAAGAGGCGGCCGCGCTCGCCACCCGAAAGCGTCGTCACCTGGCGGTCGAGGTCGCGTTGCGCAAAGCCAAGCTTGCTACCCAGTTCTGCGACCCGTCGCTCGAGCGCGTCGCCTTGCGCCACATGGTAGGCGTCTTGAAGTCGCCCTAGCTCAGAGAGGGCCTCGGCTGAACCCGATGCCGCATTGTGCTCGGCGGCCGCCAATTGTTCTCTTAGAGTTACTATTTCACGAAAGCCCGACAAAAACGCATCAAGAACAGTTCCGTGGTCGGATAGTTCATGCGATTGACGATAATAGGCAAGCCGTGCTTCCTTGCGACGCACGACGAACCCCGCCTCGGGCTCGAGCTCGCCCGCGATCAAACGGAGCAGCGTCGATTTACCTGCCCCGTTCGGTGCCACCATCGCAGCCCGATCGCCGAGCGCGAGGGAAAACGACGCATCGCTAAAAAGCGACTCGCCGAGATACCCGAACTTCAGGCTGCTCACTTCGAGGACGGTCATCTGGCGGCCCCGAATAGCACATGAAACTAAGGAGAAGCGACCGTGCTCAAGCCCACAACGCGGCAATGCGCGTCGACGTCTGATCGCGAGGCATAGGGACCGCCTTGATAATACCAGGTGACCTGATTGGTTGGCGTACACCCTTGTCGGCAGCCCCCTACGAGGTCGAGCAGTGGGCACGGACCGTCGGACCAAATGGCGCCGGCTGTCGCGGTGCATGCCGCCTCGTCGTTGGCGCGGTCGGCGTCAGAGACCCCCGCCTTCTCAGAGCATTCGGTGCGCGAGCTGCTCTGACAGCTCCCATAGACCGACCTTGCGCAGGACCCGCCGCTGGTCGCCTTCGGTTCGACGAAACAAACGGAGGGCTCGTGTCCTGTGCAAACGAATCCGTCAGCGCACGCGGTGCTGTGCGTGCACGCCTTGAGGCAATAGCTCGAACTGCCACCAGGGCTCGTGGCGCACCGCTCGTCGTTCGCACACTGCGTGTCGCGACGGCATGTTGACACACAGATTCCGGGCTTGTTCTGCGTATTCTCGCCGAGAGCCAGGCATTGTCCGCTCTCGCACGACCATGCGTCGTTGCAAGCGTAACCGTTCGACTTGTCGCCTTCTCGCCGAGTCGTGTCCAATTGGATGCAGGAAGTTACGCCTACGACGATAAGCAACGCCGTTCTCCTCATCGCACCACCTCGAGTAGCTGGGCCAGTCCGTCGTCAAACGAAACGCGTTCGGTAGCCGACTGCTGCAGATAGCGTTCGATAGCAGGCACCTTGGCCACTGCTTCATCAAGTTGACGGTCATTTCCCTTGACGTATGCACCAACGCTGATGAGGTCGCGCTTTTCCTCGTAGAGCCCCATGAGTGCACGCAATCGCGCTGCTGCCGTGCGCTGCTCTGGCGAAGTCACGGCATCCATCACGCGCGATAGCGACACCGTCACATCGATTGCTGGATATCGGCCGCGCGCGGCGATCGCACGGTCGAGGACGATGTGCCCATCGAGAGTACCTCGCACCTCATCGGCGATCGGCTCCTCCATGTCGCTGCCTTCGACGAGAACTGTGTAGATCGCAGTAATCGAACCGCGTGCGGCTTGGCCCGCTCGTTCGAGCAGCCGAGGGAGCTTTGCGAATACGCTCGGTGGATATCCGCGCCGCGCGGGAGGCTCACCGGCCGCGAGCCCCACTTCCCTTTGCGCGCGGGCATAGCGAGTGATCGAATCGACGAGCAGCATCACGCGTGCACCTTGATCGCGAAAGTACTCAGCATAAGCAGTCGCCACTTCGGCCGCCCGCATGCGTTCGAGCGCCGTCACATCGCTCGTCGCAACCACCACGATGCTTCGCTTCTGCCCTTCGGTCCCAAGACAATGGTCAAGAAACTCACCTACCTCGCGCCCACGTTCACCAACCAACGCGACCACCACCACGTCGGCCTCAGCGCCGCGGGCAATGGCGCCAAGCAGCGTGCTCTTGCCGACGCCCGACCCGGCAAAGAGACCCACGCGCTGACCTTCACCAAGCGTCAGCACACCATCGAGCGCGCGGACCCCTGTCGTCATCATGCGAGCGATCGGACGCCTTGAGAGCGCGGGCGGTGGCGGCGCGTCGACGGGAACGTGCACGCCATTGGTGATCTCGCCACGACCATCAATCGGTCGCCCGAGGCCGTCGACAATGCGACCGAGCAGTGCCTGTGATGCGCGCACTTCGAAGGCGGAGCTCGTCGACTCAACCTCGTCGTTGGGACCGACGCCCGCGAGCGCGCCGAGCGGCATCGCAACCGCCTCTCCGCCGACGAAGCCCACCACTTCAGCCATCAGCGGCGCACCGCGCTTTAAGACGCTCACAACATCACCCACCCGTACGCCAGGCATCGTGAATCGGAGCGCAAGCCCGGTGACGCTCGTGACGCGACCCGTAATGCGCAAAGACTGGGTCTGGGCTAACTTTTCCCGAATCGCTTCTCGGTCGATCACCTGCGCTCGGCGCCGGCGTTGATCCACGATTCGAACGTCGCGATTTCAGCGGCGGAAAGCGCCGTGCGACTCTTTGGCATGCGGGGCACAGAGCACCCAGCGGTACCCTTCAGCGTCTTGACCACCATGCTATTCGCCGCATCGCCCTTGATCACGCGTGTTTCCCCATCGCACTCGGCCGATGCAACACCTACGAGCGCCGTATACGCCGAATCTTCGGTGTTCATCCGCAGGCCGCCGTTCCCGTTCGTCGTGTGGCAGGCGCCGCATTTGCTCGAAATGATCGCGTAAACGTCAGCAAAATTGACGGTTGGCTGCGTCGCATCTGCACCAGCATCCTCAGTCGCCTCCGTTCCTGTGTCAGGCGTTACACCAGCCTCGTCGGGCATAGCCGCATCGGTTCCGACAGCGGTGGCGCTCGAGCAAGAGATTGAGATCAGGGGAAGGACGAATACGAGAACCTTCATGTTGTTCCTCACTTTGTCTCAGGGGCAGTCAAACGCTAGTCGTTCTTTGCACCCGCTGCGATCCACGATGCGACCAGATCGCGATCGGACAGCGATAGGGTCGAGCCGAACGGCATGCTCGCGCCGCAGGTTTGGGTGCCCGAAACCTTTTGGTGCAAGAGGCTCGCCGCGACATTGCCCGCAACGATCCGCTTGAGGCCCGAGCTGCCGCAGGAGACTCCTGCGGCATCCACGCCGACCAAAGCGGCGTAGGCATTCACTTTCGTGCTGAGATCGAGCGCGCTTGAATGGCCCGAGGATGAGTGACAACCGTTGCAGCG
The DNA here is from genome assembly GCA_945865595.1 of Nannocystis exedens. Taxonomy (GTDB): domain Bacteria; phylum Myxococcota_A; class Polyangia; order Polyangiales; family Polyangiaceae; genus JAHFDX01. The sequence continues at coordinate 5,190 of CAMBEV010000101.1, forward strand.
GACCGCGATGATCGAGTTGTAGATCTGTGTGAACGTTGCCGCCGGAGGAGCGTCGGACGGAGCGTCAATCGCAACCACGTCGGGCGGCGCGTCGGGTGGCGCGTCGGACGGAGCGTCAATCACGACCACGTCGGGTGGCGCGTCGACCGCCACATCGACAGGAGCATCAACCGTTCCTGTTTCAGTGGCGTCGGTCGTGGCGTCCACGGTCATGGCGTCGGTCCCGCCGTCGAAGCCGCCATCGAAACTCGCAATGTTGTCGGCTGAGCACGCCCCCACCATCACAGCGAACGAACCCACGGCTACTGCAAGTCGACTCTTCATTCGCTCATCCTAGCGTGCAAACCGCTCGGCAAGCGCAAACACGTCGCCCAATGCGAGCGTACCTCGAAGCATGCGTGCGTCGTCAATCGCCGGCTGGCCAACGTGCAACTGTCCGATGCGATCGGTCGGTGAGAACGCACCACGCGTTCGCTCCATCGACAAGCGCTCGGAGTTGTAAGTCGCCCCTTCGCAATCGGTACGCAGCAGCGAGTAGTCGTCGCCACGCCTCAACTCAAAGGTCACGCTTCCTGTAACCAGCGCTGCTACATTTTCAAGCAACGCGCGCTTCACAAGCTCAGCCTCGGGATCAAACCACTTACCCTCGTAGAGCCACCGACCCAGCTTGCGCCCGAGCGTTTCATAGAGTTCCAGCAAGTTATGCGGCGCGATCGCTGAGAGTAGTCGCTCGTAGGCCGCATGAAACAGCGCCATCGCGGGCGCCTCATAGATGCCGCGGCTCTTGGCGCCGATCACGCGATTCTCGATCTGGTCGCTCATGCCAAGTCCGTGGCGTCCGCCGATTTGGTTCGCTTCCTTGACGAGTTCGGTCAGCGTCGCAAATCGGGCCCCGTTCAGAGAAACCGGCAGGCCGCGCTCAAATGAAACTGTTACGGTTTCAGTTTCAATTGCGACCTCGGGCTTCCAGAAAGCCGCGCCCATGATCGGCTCGACAAGGTGCATCGACGCATCGAGGCGCTCGAGCGCTTTCGCCTCGTGCGTGGCGCCCAACATGTTCGCATCGGTGCTGTACGCCTTCTCTGCCGTCGCGACGTAAGGCATGCCTATTTGTAACAAATATTGCGACATTTCGGTGCGGCCACCGAGTTCAGCTACGAACGCCTCGTCGAGCCAGGGCTTGTAGATGCGCAAATTTGGGGCTTCGAGCAACCCGTAGCGAAAAAAGCGCTCGATGTCGTTGCCTCGGTGCGTGCTGCCGTCGCCAAAGAAGTTTACGCCGTCTTCACGCATCGCACGCACGATGACCGTCGCAGTAACTGCGCGACCGAGCGGTGTCGTGTTGAAATACTTGCGGCCCGCGGTCTGCAAAAAGAACGCGCCGCATGCGATCGCGACCATGCCTTCGCGAGCCAGCAGCTCACGTGCATCGAGCAGCCGCGCAGACGTTGCACCGTGCGACTTGGCGAGCGCCACGACGTCGTCCAAATTGGGTTCATCCGGTTGACCAAGGTCAGCGGTGTACGCGTAAACGCGCATGCCACGCTTCTTGAGCCACGCCACGGCGGTACGCGTGTCGAGGCCGCCCGAGAACGCGAGCCCGAGTTTTTCGCCCGCGTCTGGAAGATGATCAACGATGGTGTGCATCGCGCGACATGGTCGATCCGGTGGCCTGCGAACGCAACGTTAGCCATCATTCGCGCCTTGACATGCGATATGTACAATTGTACAATCCAGTTTGTGCACATCGTCATCGATACATCGGCCCTCGTAGCGGTCTTGACGAGCGAGCCGCAGCGTGCGGCGCTCATTCGCATCACTGATGGGGCCGACCTTGTCGCTCCAGGGTCCGTGCACTGGGAGATCGGAAACGCGATGAGTGCTCTCCTCAAGCGCCGCCGGGCCACCCTGGCTGAAGTCCAACGCTGTCTCGTGGCGTACGCCGCGATTCCGCTTCGATTGGTCGATGTGGATCTGGCACTTGCACTTGAGGTCGCTGCCGATCACAATCTCTACGCATACGACGCGTACCTTGTCACATGTGCGCTAGCGCAGAGGGCTCCGCTTCTCACCCTAGATGAGGCACTGGCCCGCGCAGCCACGAGTTCAGGTGTCCAGCTGCTGGAGGTTCCCGCATGAAAGAGTTCACGTATTCCGAAGCACGACAGCGCTTCGCGTCGCTTCTGGATCGCGCCCGTCGAGATGGTGCGGTGCGAATCCGTCGACGCGATGGTCAGGCGTTCGTGCTTCGGCCCGACACCCGACGCGGGTCACCCCTTGACGTCCCCGGAATCAATCTCGACGTCACCGCGGACGAAATCGTTGCGCTCGTCCACGAAGGGCGCCGCCCCACCTGAACGCACCGCTCGCAGCTCGGCATCGAGCGATTCGAATAATTCGCGCGCACGGGATGTCAGAGTCGTCGGAATCTCAACCTGGACGAGAATGCCAAGCGAGCCGCGACCGCGACCATCGAGCCGTGGGATCCCCTCTCCACGCAGCGTGAACATCGTCCCAGACTGCGTACCCGGCGGAAGCTGAACGACATGGGCGTGCGTTTCATCTTCCAGAGAGGGCACGGAGATTTCACCACCGAGCACGGCGGCAGTCACCGGCACCGAGACACGGGTCACAAGGTCGCAACCGTCGCGTTCGAAGCGCGCATCCTCTTCGACATCGACTTCGACGTAGAGGTCACCTGCCGGCGCAGCCCCCGGCCCAGCCGTACCTTGAGCGGGAACGCGAAGGCGCTGGCCTGCATCAATCCCCGCCGGAAAAGTAACCATCACCTTGCGCGATTTCTCAACGGCGCCCCGGCCCCCGCACGGCTTGCAAGGGTGGCGGATGAAGCCGCCTTGGCCTTCGCAGCGCGGGCACGTCGAGGTGAACATGACGAAGCCGCGTTGGCTCGACACCTGACCCGAACCCCGGCACTGCGGGCAAGACTCGGGACGCGTGCCTGCCTTCGCACCGGTCGCGCCGCAGTCTTGGCAGGGCGACGGCGCACGCACATGGACTTCGCGCTTGCACCCAAAAGCAGCCTCACGAAGTGTGAGCCGAACCTGCACACGGAGGTCCTTGCCCCGGCGTGGCCGCGTATCCCCAAATGAGCCGCCCATCGAGCCCGAGAACATCTCGGAGAAGAGGTCTTGCATGTGGGAAAACACGTCGAAGCCGGCGCCTCCCGAAGGGTCACCGCCCGTCAGCCCCGCGTGCCCAAATCGATCATATATGGATCGTTTTTGCTCATCGGAGAGCACTTGGTACGCCTCACTGACCTCTTTGAAAGAGGCCTGGGCTTCTGGATTGTCGGGATTGCGGTCTGGGTGGTGCTTGAGCGCCTCGCGACGGTAGGCCTTGCGCAAGTCATCTGGGGTTACCGAGCGCGAAAGGCTGAGAACCTCGTAGTAGCAGCGCTTCATGAACGAGCCTCGGCAGGCGAAAAACGGGGGTCGGCCACCGGGGCGCCAAAACGCTGGCCGCCCAGAACGTGTCCAGCTGCGAACTTAAGCGCACGTATCGTCATGTCAACGCCGACGGTGTCGCGGGGTGTCCCACCAAGGAATCAGCGTCTTGCGTGTTCGAAGCCTCTGCGGCGTGCCGCGTCGCAAGCTCCCCTTCGAGCTCAGCCACGCGCCAAAAACTTGCTTGGAGATCACCCTCCCGACGAGCAGTTTCGAGCGCGAGCGCGTCGAGCTTGGCACGCAGCGATTCACCCTCGAGCTGCACTTCTGCAAGCAACCGGACGCGTTCGGCGAGGGCCTTGCCCGAATCGCTGAGGCGCTGCTCAAGCTGAGCCGCGCGCGACGCTTGATGGTCAACTTCACGAACTAACCCCGCGCACTGACGCTCAAGTGCCACAAGCTGATCAGGCGAAGCCTGCGAGGCCCCAAGGTCTTCTAGCGTCGACAGCAGCTCTTTCACGATCCGTTCACGCCGCACGATTTCGTGCTCCAGCTGCTGGATTTGCTTGGCGCGATCGCGAAGGACCTCTTCGAAACGCTGGAGCTCGTTTTCATAGCCACCGCCTTGGTTCAGCAGTTCGCGCTGGTACAACAGCGCGTTGGCCTCAGCTCGCTCGGCAACGACTTGAAGCCGCTGCTCTTCCGCTTCGGCGCGAAGGGCCCGACCTTCCGTCTCTTCGATGGCGCTCGCCGCGCCCATCAGCTGGCGCTCGACATCGTCGATGCGTTCACGAGACCGCGCCACAGCGTGATTGGCCTGCTCGAGTTCGCGCGTCAGCTTGGAAGTGAAGGCACGCTGCTTTTCGAGCGCTTCCTCGAGCTGCACAAGGTCTTGGTTCAGCCGCTCGGCACGAACATGGTTGTCACCAGCGCGGGCCTGCACGCGGCCTAGTTCATCGCGCAGCTTCGTCGCTTCACGTTCGAACGTTGTGCCGCGACTCGTTGACTCGTCGGCCTTCATGCGCAGCTCTTCGAGCATGACGGCGCTCGCGCCGGTGCTGCCGGTGTCGGTTTGGACGATGGTGTAGGCGTCGAGGCGCGTGTCGCGCTGAGCGGCAATCGCGATGAACCGCTGCGGCAGAGGCACTTCGCCGAGTAGCTGGGTATCGACGCTTACGCCCTTGCTCTCGTTTTCGCCCAACTCGGCGAAGGTAAGACCCCCAAATGGCAAAAGGCCCAGCATCTGAACATATGCAAACTGCAACGATACCGCGTCGTAAAGTTCGTAGTATTCGGGCGCGTCCGCGGCCGAGCTCCGCGTCGCAGCGATGCAGGCGCCCGCTGGCCCCACGAGGCGGCGCACCTTGGCCGAAATGTCAGCGATCGCGCGAACGTCTTGAAACTCGGGGATCAGCGCGAGTTCAAAGGCGCCCTCTCGCACGTCGAATTCGGCATCGGGCGTGAGCGTTCGCACGACGACACCGCGCAACTGATTGGCCGCTTCACGCGCGACGCGATCACCGTCGCAGTCGTACACGTGGACCAACCGAGCCCCAGCGCGAACGAGGTGCCCCGCGAGGCCATTGCCGGCGTCGCCAAACACCACCACACGACGGCCAGCAACGAGGGGCTCGGCAACCACCACCAACGCCTCAAGCCACTTCGGATCGCTATACACAGTCATGCAGGGTCTCTTCTACCCGCATGTT
>CAMBEV010000102.1 GCA_945865595.1 Nannocystis exedens
GCTCCGATTTTTTCGAGCAAGCCTGTCCGCAGTTCACCCATGCGAGCCTCCGTATGAAGCGATCGTATCACCGCGCCTGGCTAGTGAGGCCCCTGTGTATGGCGTGTCGTTTGTTCAGTGCTCGAGCTTGCGTACGCGTCGGGGGTGCCCCGCCTTACAATGCCGTAAAACAAGGCGACAGGCCTGGAAGTACTCGAAACTTGCGGCATGCTGGAGGTTGAGATGAGGACTTCGGCCACAACGTACGCTGCGCTCATTTTCGCATCCGCCTTCGCGAGTGGTTGTGTGCCCGAGGGTTGGAGGGAGCGCGCGGAGTATCCAAGTGCGCAGGGCGAAGAGGGCGCATCGCAAGCGACGCCGCCGGCCGACGAGCCTCAACTTGAAGGGCAAGTTTCGAACACGCCGCCCGCCGGGCCACAGGTAACGCCGACGAACGAAGGGGCGATCGGCGACGCGAATCCTGCCGCCGTCGCGAGTGGAGATGAAGTCCCGATCGGCGAAGAGCCTGCCGCGGCGGAGGCGGCCGCGCACTATCAAGAGACTGATCCATCCGCGCTCACTGACTTCCGTTCGGCCCTGGAGCCCTACGGCACATGGGAAGACGACGCGTTGTACGGCACCGTTTGGTATCCCTCGGCGGCGCAGGTCGGCTCCGATTTCACGCCGTACTCGACGGGTGGCCATTGGACCCACGACGGGTACGAATACGTCTGGGCGTCCGACTATGCATGGGGATGGGCGCCCTTCCACTACGGTCGGTGGACCTACATCTCGAGTCACGGCTGGGGATGGGTGCCCGGGCGCGTCTACCGAGGCGCTTGGGTCAACTGGCGCGTTGGCCCTGCAGGTTATGGCTACGTCGGCTGGGCCCCAATGGCGCCAACTTGGTATTGGTACGGCGGCTACGCATACGGCGTTTCCGTCGTGCCGTACGCCCCCTATTCATTCTGCGCAACTGGCGATCTATTTCATCCACAGGTCGGCGGTCGCGTGATCAGGGGCAGCAGTGTCGCCGATGTCGCGCGCAACACGCGCCCGTATGTCGAAGCAACGCCCGGCGTGGGCAGCGGCCCGGCACGCGCAACCGCCACCCCCAGCGCCGCCTACGCACCTTCGCCAGCATCGCTCGGGGTCAGCCCGGGGCAACTCGTCAAGACGCCGAACGACCCGTCGGGGGTGAACCACGCGAAACGCTTTGGCGACCCGAGCCTACGCGGCCAACTTGGGCTTCGCGCGCTGCCTGCACGTCAATCGCCGCAGATGGTCCGCCGCGTGAATCCGGAAGCGTTCGACGCTCCGCGTGGTGCACGTGGTTCCATTGGCGTGCGCCCGCCCGCACCACGTCCAGGTGGCACGCGCACTCCAGTGCGACCTTCCTATGGGCCGTCGGCACCTTCCTATCGCGCGCCGTCGCCCCCAAGCTTCAGGGGTTCGACACCGAACATTCGCCCATCGAGCCCAAGTGTGAGACCTTCGACTCCAAGCTTTAGGCCCTCAACGCCCCGCTTCCGACCTTCGACTCCAAGCTTTAGGCCCTCAACGCCCAGCTTCAGACCTTCGACTCCAAGCTTTAGGCCCTCAACACCCAGCTTCCGACCTTCGACGCCATCGCGGCCGTCTCGCGGAGGTCGCCGCTAATGGAGAACCCTATGCGTGCAATTGCGATCATAATCGGTTTCATTTCGGTTCTCGCTAGCGCGTGTGTCATTGAGACCAGCGACGGGCCGCGAGGTCAGGTTGTCGCGTCCGGCAACGACGGAGGAACGGTGCTCATCGACCGGGCGACAATCGACACCGGCGCGACGATGACTCAAGTGCCCGGTGACGGCATCGGAGTCTTCGTGGAGTACGCCGCGGGTGGCTTGTGGCACGTGTGGTGGACGTGCGATTCAAACAAGACGCACCAAACGTGCGAGTACTCACTCACAGCACACGTTACGGGCGGCGCACGCGATCTCGTCGGCGAGGGTCTGCTCGGCAAGAACCTGACGGCGCTTTCGGACGGCTTTATTGCTACGTCGACAACCGACGTTCAGGCGCACGGCCTTACCTTCAGGACCAACGCAGGCGCGACGCTGTCGCTGTCAGCGAACATCGCAGGCATCAGGGACACCAACTTTTTGTTCTTCGTCCAAGACAACAAGGTGGTCGGCGGCTCAGAAGCGGATTTCGCCAATCCGATGTCGCTCACGGGCAGAACACCGTGACCCGATAAGATCACATATTGTTACAATTGCAATGATCGTTACGCTCGGTCTCGGTTCAAACGTGGGCGATCGGCATCGGTACCTTACGTCCGCAATCGCGGAGTTGCGCTCAATCGCAACTATCACGGTGGTTTCACGCATCTATGAAACGGCGCCGATTGGTGGCCCGCAACAAGGCGCGTTTCTCAACGCTGCCGCCTCCATCGATTGGCCGTCAGCCGATTTACACGCACTCCTCTGCTACACACGCGCCATCGAAGATGCAGAAGGGCGCGCACGCAACGTGCCGTGGGGACCACGGACTCTCGACATCGACCTGCTGTTCGCGGAGGGCGTCACTGTGCAGTCAGAAACGCTCGTGCTCCCGCATCCGCACTTGTTCGAGCGGGCGTTCGCCCTCGTGCCTGTCCTCGACATCGCCGAAGGCCAACTTGCTGACCTCGCCAGGCGCGCGCTGTCGCACCTTGGAGATTCGCACTTCGTCAACTTGACGAACTATACATTTACTTGACGCTCACGTCATTCCAAACTGGCGCAGTTTCTTGTGAAGCCCCTCGCGGGTGATGCCGAGCGTCCTCGCAGCAGCGCTTTTGTTATTGCCGTGCTCCCGCAGTGATTCGAGGAGCAGCACGCGCTCGACCTGATCCATCATGTCTTTCAGGCTGCCCTTCTCAGGTCGCGTGCGGGAAAGCGCCTCGGCAGTTTGGCGAATGCGCGGTGAGAGCAAATCAGGCGTGACGAACTCGCCGGGCTCTACCTGAATCACGATGCGCTGCACCTCGTTCTGAAGCTCGCGCACGTTGCCGGGGAAGTCGTAGGCCTGAAGCGCTTCCATCGCCTGCTGACTGTAGCCAGCCACCGGCTTTCCCATCTCGCGTCCGTGGATCTTTAGGAAGTGATCCGCCAGAAGGGGGATGTCCTCGCGCCGTTCGCGAAGCGGTGGAACGCGCAACGGGAACACCTTAAGGCGGTAGTAAAGATCCTCGCGGAAACGTCCCGCAGAAACTTCGCCTTCCAGGTTACGATTGGTCGCCGCTACGATGCGCACGTCAACGCGGCGCTCGACATTTGAGCCGACCGGACGAATCTCGCCTTCTTGCAGCACGCGAAGGAGCTTTGCTTGTAACGACAACGGCATCTCGGAGACTTCGTCGAGGAACAGCGTCCCACCGTCGGCAACCTCGAACAGGCCCTTCTTGTCCTCGTGGGCCCCGGTGAACGCGCCCTTCTTGTGCCCGAAGAGCTCGCTCTCCAAAAGATTGTCAGGCATCGCCCCGCAGTTCTGAGCAACAAACAGTCTCTCGCGGCGCCGTGACTGGTAGTGCAGCGCCGAGGCCACCAACTCCTTGCCGACGCCCGTCTCCCCTTCGATCAGCACGGTTACTCGTGTATCCACCACCTTCTTCAGGTGCTCGAGCAGCGTGTCCATCGCGCTACTCTGCCCCACGATCGCAATGGGTCCGCGACCGTCCGCTCGTCGCGTCTGCTCGCGCCCTTTGAGAAACGAGTTTTCCTTCTTGAGTCGCTCCTCGGCGCTTTGTAGACGTGCGAGCAGTCGGCAATTCGCAACTGCAAGTGAGGCATTATGTGCGAGCGTGGCGAGCAGCTCGAGGTCGTCGTGGGTGAATACGCCTGGGCTCTCTCGATTGTCGACCTGAACCACGCCGAGAATATCTTCGCCACGCCAGAGCGGCACGCCGATGACGGAACGAATATGCGTGCTGAGTAAGGACTCGGTTTGCCCGACTTCGCTGGGAGCATCGGCGGCAAGCACCGCTGCACGTTCGGCGATGACCTTGCGATATACGCTGCGCGTGATTGGAATTGGCTTCGTTGAAGCAACGACCATTCCGCGAACACGCGTCAGCACAGGCACGTACGCAGCCAGGCCTTGCGCTGAATCTGTTCCATCGTCATCACGCAACACCACCGTTACGTGGGTGACACCCCGTACAAGCAGGAAAATCTCATCGCAAAGGAGACTGAGGAGATCGCCGAGCTCACTGCACCCACCGATGCGCTTCTGCACCGCATACAGGGCGCGAAGGCGTTTCGGATCCGAGTCGAACGCGTCCTCGGAGGGAACGATTTCATCAAGCCTGCGAACAACGACGACATGCGCGCTTTCGACATCGTCAACTAAATGGACGATAGCGCTGACTGAATCGTCGCCCGCTCCGAATCGAATCACATCGCCGTCGATGAGTAAAACCGGAGCGGCATCCACCGCGTGCGACGTCCGGTCGCCGCCCTCGGAGCGATCGACGTATGTCGCTCGCTCCGAATGGACATCGACAATCGACCAACCCGTTCCGTCGAAGAGAAGCTTCGCGTGCATGGGGAAGACGGCGTCATCGCGAAGCACCAGCTCATTGGTGTCTGCGCGGCCGACGTGGACAACGTCCTCAACAACGTCGACCGTCTCCCCCGAGCGCTGTCCGCTCGTGAATCGCAGGCGCAGCATCACTTCACTTTGCAGCGCGAGCCCGAAGCCGTTTGGCCACCTTCACGACAGCGTCGTCACCGGAGAGTGCGCTCTTGTCGCCTGCCTTCTTGTCGCTCTCAACCATCTTCTCGAGCTCTTCGCTCGCCCTCTGGTCGCCGTCGGGAGCAAGGCGATCGATCGCTTGAGCAACCGCCAGCCGGGCCGCCGGGCTCTTCACATAGTCAATCTTTTTTACCAACTCGAGGCGGGTCTGAGCTGTGTTCGAGCCGGCACCGTAGATTGCCACCATGTAGGCCGCCTTGACCTGACGCATGTTGGCGGTGGGCGGACTCGCGGGGATGGGTTCGCCGAGCACCTTAATGTAACATGCCGCATCCTCTTTACAACGGTCGACGCCATCGGTCGCGTATTTGAGCATCTCGTGCATGAGCTTAAAGGTCTCTTTGGCACGCGTGTCCTTTTGGAGGTCGGTCTCGGCCTTCTTCACCGCCGCTTCGACTGCCCCCTTATGTGCAACGTTCATCAGCTTGATCGCGGCGTCGAGCGTGAGGAGTCGAATCTGCAAGCGGGTTGTGTCGTCACCCTTGGCGTTGATCGACTCTTTGATGAGCCAGTCGACCATGTTGGGATCGTAAAACATCGACGCGGTCTGCATAAGCGCCGCACGCGCATCGAGGCCCTGAGGAGTCTTTGCGTCGGCAGGAAGTTTCGCGATAGCACCTTCAAACGCAGCGACCAGTCGCGGATCATGCGGAAAGAGCGCCAGCGACTGCGCGAGTCCGAAACGAGCCATTGGTGGAAGGTCGGCTGCTGCAAGTGCCGTCAGTACGGCGTCTCGGCCTTCCGGGCGCGAGATGTGACCGAGCGAGTCGGCCACGATGGCGGTCATGAGGCCCGGGGTTTCAAACTCTTTCGCTTTATCGGCGAGAGTCTTGCCTGCGAGGACATCAGCCAGAGCGCGGGTGGCCGGAAGCGGCACGCTCAGGAAGGCGTTCTTAATCGACCCGTTGAGCGCCCCCTTCGACGGCGTCACGAGCGTTTCAATGAGCGACGGCACCGCAGATTCGGCCTTGAGCTCGGCAATGATTTGGATCGCCGTCGTCTGCCAGAATTGTAACTGGTCACGTTCTGATTCTGGGTCCCCAAGCTTGACCGGGGCCTTGAGCATCTCGCCGGCCTTCGTCGCCCACGAGGGGTGTTTCACGGCAAGCACCGCGTCGTGAAGGTAGCGTGTTGCCTCGATCGAGTTCGTCTTCGACGCACGGAACTTGGTGAAGGTTGACCAAAGCGTTTCGACCAACGCTGGGTCGAGCTGCTTTTGCGACGCCGCGAGTGCGAGCACAGCCTGCGACCCGAAACGCAGCTCGCGTTCCGTCTTCATTGGCTCGTAGTCCTTGAGCGCTTTTGCGTACGCCGTTTGCGCGCGCGGATCCTTCATGCTTCCGAGTGTCTGAAGCACCTCTTCGCGGGTCTTGTCGTCGAGCGTGCCCGACGTGTACGCCTTGGCGAGCGGCTCTACAATCTTGTCAAGAACAGCGACTACCTGCGGATCGTCAAGTTTGCTGTTCGCCCTTGTCATCGCGTCTTCAAAAAACTCGCGAAGACGCTTGATCGAACGCAGCTTTTGACCCGGATCGTCAATGCGCTTGACCCATGTCGCCGGATCGTTTTCGTCCGTGCAGCCGGGCAAACTGGCACCAGCAACCAGTATGGAGGCGGACACGAGAAGCCAACCCCAAGCGGCGAGTGGGAGCATTCGTCGAAGCGCACGTGACATGAGAGGACCTCCATCGGCGAGCACTAGGAGGCCGCCAAACTGCATGATTACCCCAAGATCATCCCTTCGCTCAGCAATTTTCCTTCGGCAAAGCGAGACAACCGCCACCGTTCAAAGAGCGGCTCGTCGGTCCCATGCGCCAGGTGGTCGGCAAGGCGCTTACCGATAATCGGCGCCATCATGAAGCCGTGGCCCATGAATCCACTCACCTGATAGAAATCGTTCACTCCCGTAACGGGTCCGAATATGGGATTGGCATCAGGTGTGAGGTCATAGCAACCCGCCCACTGCCGAAGGATTTTCACCGCGCCGAGAGAGGGGCACGTGCGCGCACGCGACCGAGCATACTTCCCGAGAAACGCAAACGAGCTCTCTTGGTTGAGACCTGGAGGCACATAGCTTTGCCCGATGCCCCCGACGAGCTCGCCACGCGTCGACTGGCTGAAGTAGAGGCCGTCAGCCAAGTCGGCGACCAGGGGTCTCAGCCAAGGCTTGAGCGGCTCGCTTGAGCAAATCTCGTGACGATGCGGCTTGTTCGGCAACTCAACGCCCACGAGCCTCGCAATCGCAGGCGACCACGCGCCAGCTGCATTCACGACACGGGAAGTGGCAATCGACAGCTCGCGATCGCCGTGACGCACAACCACGCTATCGATGTTCGCGCCCTGTGTACGAAGGGCGATGACTTCGTGAAACGGAAGCACCTTAACGCCATGCTTTTCGGCCGCGTTCGCAAAACCCCAAACGAACGGCCATGGGAAGACGACGCCATCGTCAGGGTTGTAGCTAGCGGCGACGAGCTGCGTCGTATCGAGCTCGGGGACGATTTTGGCCGCCGCAGCGGGCGTGAGCATTTCGGTGCGCACCCCGCACCCATGCTGAAGAGCGACGCTTGCCTCGAGCCTCTTCCTCATTTCCTCTGTGCGCGCGAGAAACAGGTAACCGCCTTGACGAAACCAAACATTGATCTTCATGCGGCGAGCAAACGCGCGACACATGCGAATACTCTCCTGCATGAGCGTCACGTTGGTCTCGCTCGACCACTGCGCGCGGACGCCGCCCCCATTGCGACCACTCGCGCCACCGCAAAGGTAAGTCTTGTCGACCACAATCACGTTGCGCACCCCCTGCTCGGCGAGGTGGTACGCAACCGAGAGTCCCATAATACCAGCTCCGATCACGACGACATCGGCAGAAGCGTCGTGCTTCACCGAAGTACCTTGGCGAGAGAATCGAGTAGCGAGCCGTGCAATCCCGGGGGAGCAGCGATGAAGCCTTCGCGGTTTGTGAGATCACTTGCGGCGTAGTCAAACGCGCAACCGCGTTGATCGCTCACGCGAGCACCCGCAGCGCGCAGGATCGCCTCTGGCGCGCACGCGTCCCACCGACAGCCCGCGCCTCCAACGTAAACGTACGCGTGGGCTTGTCCTGTTGCGACCATCATCGCCTTGTAGCCCGCGCTTCCTCGCGTCTCGGTCTCGGCATCCAGAATCTCAAGCCAGCGTTCGAGCTCAATGGGCCGATGTGATCGCGATACAAGCACCCGAGGCCTGGCCGGTGGTTCGTCGACCTTAAGGTCAAGACGCCCGCCCTGCGCAGTTCGTTCATACGCTTGACCGTCAACAGAGCCGACAATCGTCCGTTTGGCGACGGGACAGTGGATCACACCAGCCGTCGCGACGCCGGCCTCTGCCAGGCCGATCATGACCGCAAATTCACCGTTCCTCGCGACGAACTCACGCGTACCGTCGAGCGGGTCGACGAAAAATGAAGCGGCCTCGCTTGCATAGGCCGCGTACGTCGTCGGGTCGCTCTCTTCGGCGACGATGGGGAGGTCGAAGTGCGCAAGGCCAGCGACAATCCACGCGTTGGCTTCACGATCGGCGGCCGTTACGGGATCGTTTGCGCCCTTCATCTCAACTTCAAACGGCGAAGCGTAGACACGCATGATCTTCTCGCCCGCTTCGTAAGCAAGCTTGACCATTTGCTCGAGCACGTGACTGCGAAGGTGCGAGCTGCCGGCCACGACGCTGTTCATGTGTCGACTCCAACCCGTTCGAGAACACGCGGAAGCTCAGAGAGAGCGTCGTCGCGCAGGTACACAGGTCCGGCGCCCACCTCGCGAACGAGTTGCTCGAGCTGGGCTATCGTTTTCGGCCCCACGATGGCGCTCGACACGAGGTTGTTTGCGAGCACGAAACGAACCGCCGCGGCTCGCATAGAAGCCACGTCGCCGCGCACTAAAAACCGGAGCGACTCAACCTGCTCGATGCGCCGCGCGAGGCCCTCTTGCGTCCAGCGCCGTGAGCGATGGTCCTCTTCGGGAAACGTGCGCTCTTTTTCCCAGGCGCCAGAGAGCAGGCCATAGGCGAGCACGTGGTGCGCCAGTACTCCCACACCGCTGACCATCACGTCGCCGGAAAGGCGATGCAAGTCGACCGAGTGGAGCATATTGTATCCCACACTGATCACTTTTGCGCCGGCGTCGATTGCTGCGCGGCCAATGGCTTCTGTGCCCACCGACACGCCCCAGGTGACAACCTTGCCAGCCTTGACGAGGTCGTCCATGAGCATCGTCGCTTCGCCCGAGGCAATCGCGTCAAGGCTTGGGTTGTGCAGGAGGTACACATCGATCGACTCACGGCCGAGCCGCTTGAGCGACCGCTCGACCGCCCGCTCTAGGTACTCGCGCTCGAAGTGCTTGCGTCCGGGCTGGGTGGAACGGTCGACGCCTCCGCGTGTGCAGACGTAAACATCGCTTCGTCCGTCAAGCATCTTGCCCAGTTCAAGCTCGATCGCCCCGGCACCATAGGCATCGGAAGTGTCAATCAGGTTGACGCCAAGGTCGATGGCGCGATGGACGACCCGCGTGCGGTCTTCGAGTGACACCGGCCCGTACGCCTCGCCAGAGAGCCCCCACGTTCCAAGGGCGAAGTCAGAAACCCGCAGGCCTGTTTTTCCGAGTGGACGGGTTCGCATGGACTTAGAGCATGAGGTCAGAGGGTCTCAACGAGCCAGTGATGATAGGCCGAAAATGCGAACCTTTCTGCGATGATTTCGATACTGATGGCGCCCATCAGATCGTCAAGGGGTGTGACGAACTCGACAAAGCCTTCGCTCGCGGAGACATGCACCGCTCGATCGCGACCGTTGACCTTCACCCGCAATTTCGCGGATGCCTTGGCGAAAACACGACTTACAAGCGCACAGGGTGAGTCCGCGCGGACGGTGAACACCTCCTGGACGCGGTTAGTGCGGCCGCCGTCTACGTGCGTTCGACCTTCGCGCACTTCGCTCATCACGTGCTGCTCGCCGTCTCGCGCCGCGAGAAGCGCGTAACCATGCGCGTCCTCGCTTTCCAGATCGGCCACATCGACTTCGTCAACAATCTTACCCATATGAGTCCACGGCCGGTCGCCGCTTCCGAGCAGATCGTATCGCGCGCGATACGCCCGTTTCGTTCGACCACCGAGGATGGTCGAATCGAGGACGGTCTCTTCGTGAAGGCGTTCGCCGAGAATCGGTTCGAGCGCCATCCACTCGGGATAGACGATGAAGTAGTTGGGCAACCGTTCGGGCGATTGCCGATAGAGCCGCTCATAGTGCTCAAAGCGCGACGCCGCGCCTGCCACCCAGTGAGGCGCCTCGCTGAGGGTCGTCAGGCCCACGACGTCGAACGTCTTCCGGTTTGAGAAGTACGCGATGGCGCCAGTGTCGTTGAGCCCGATGCGCGCAGTGGGCTCGATGTGCGCGCGCGCCCACTCTCCTAGCGCGACGTGTTGGCGATGGATGCCACTGGCTGACTGGGCCGCATCTTCGATAACGCCCGGAAGCTTGCTGATGAACAAGCCCACGAGGACGCCA
>CAMBEV010000103.1 GCA_945865595.1 Nannocystis exedens
GCCTTGTCTTCGACATTGGTGGGCGGGGCGACAAGAGTTTCAACGACGCTGCGTACGCCGGGCTCGTTCGCGCGCAAGACGAGCTAGGCGTCGACGCCCTGTACCTCGAGCCTGCGAGCAGCGAAGATCGCGAGAGCGCTCTTCGGCTCTTTGCGGCGCAAGGGCTCGACCTGGTGATCGGAGTGGGCTTCATTTTCTCGAGCGACGTCAACGCGGTTGCTCGCGACTATCCAGCGGTTCGCTTTGCCTGCGTCGACTACGCGCCCATGGGTCAACCAATGCCGACGAACGTCGTCGGCATTGCGTTTAGGGAAGAAGAAGGCTCGTTCTTGGTCGGCGCTGTGGCGGGGCTCATGACCAAGAGTCACAAGGTCGGCTTCGTGGGTGGGATGCGAATGCCGCTCATCGAAAGGTTCGAGGCAGGTTACAAATTGGGCGTCTCGAGCGTGTGCCCATCGTGCGAGTTGCTCTCTGGCTACGCGGGTGCATCGCCTGAGGCGTTCAAGGATCCCGCGAAGGGCAAAGCGATCGCGCTGAGCCAGATAGGCAACGGAGTTGACGTTGTGTACCACGCGTCCGGAGCGACGGGCCGCGGCGTGTTTGAAGGTGCGCGCGAAGGTAAGGCGCTGGCGATCGGCGTCGACTCCGACCAGCACGATGAGAT
Source organism: Nannocystis exedens (assembly GCA_945865595.1). Taxonomy (GTDB): domain Bacteria; phylum Myxococcota_A; class Polyangia; order Polyangiales; family Polyangiaceae; genus JAHFDX01. The sequence continues at coordinate 665 of CAMBEV010000103.1, forward strand.
GCCGGGTGTGGTGGTCACGAGCATGGTTAAGCGCGTTGACGTTGCGCTGTTTGACCTTACGCGGCGCTTGAAAGAGGGTCACTTCGAGAGCGGCATGCGGCTGTTCGGTGTCCGCGATGGGGCTGTCGACTATGTACACGAGGGGCCTCACGCGTCGGATGTTCCGCGCGGGGTGATCGCGAAGGTTGAGTCGCTTCGCAAAGAGCTCGTCGCTGGGGAGCGGCGGGTTGACGTTGTGCGGTAGGTAGTTCAGGTTATCGGGTAGAGGGAGCCTCGTATGACGCGATTGGCGGGGATGGTGTTGTATCTTTTGGCGCATACCGCGCTCGCGCAGAGCGCCGGCGATTGTGCGCATACGGCGAAAGCCCCTTCGGCCCAAGCCGGTGGTCCTACGCTGGCTCAGCCGGTGTTCAAGGGATGCGCGCGAGATGCGCGATGCGGAGCGACCGCCCAGGTGTGCTCGTGGACATTTGTCGCGTCTGGCAATGACCTGCCCCGTGAAAAACACAGCGCATACAAAAAGACGTCCATTGCGCTTTCGAGTGGTGCGCTGGTGCCGGCCTTCGATAGCGATGCACCTTCTGGCAGCACGTATTCGGTCAAGGGCTGCTTTCGTGGCAGCGTTCGGTCGGCCGTGGTGCTTCAGAACAACGGTGCCCTCCGTTCGAATGCACTGTGCCTACTTGGTACGCCACCGGCAAATCCCGTCGCGGCGAGCGCGCCAAAGGCACCCGCTCCGGTCGCCGACCTTCCCAAGGATGCCAAGGTCCAGCGGGCACTGATCCTTGCGGCGTACTCCGAAGGGATAAAGGGCTACATGTTCAAGTACCCGTCAGCCGTCGCCAATTTTTATCGCAACGGCACGCTGTCGAACCTGAACGAGAGCCTCAAGGCGCTCTTCCGTTACGGCACGCTGACGGGTGAATCGATGGACTTCGAGCGAGGCTGCGCTGCCCTTCAAGGTGCGACGCGCCAGGCAATCGAGCCGGTCATGACGCGGCCTGGTATCCTGTGGGAGGACCATCGCCTGGTCGTTGGACGCGGGTTCGAGCATCACGCCATTGCAATCTTTCGCAAAGGTACGTCGATGGAAGCGGGGTACGTGCTCGACCCGTGGCTCTCGCAGACCAGTGACGTGAACAAGGCCGTGTTTACCTTTGCCGCTTGGAAGGCGCGCGTGTTGTACCTCGTAGCATTCGGCAAACCGAGGCTCGAGGACTAGGCGCCGCCGCTGCGCAAAATGGATCATCGGAACTCATATTTGCGTCACGTAGGAGAGCGTCGGGGGTTGTCACGTAAAGTTTGCCAAGTACTTTTCGGCGGAGGCCAAGAGGACGCCTGCGCTTTGACGCGCATCAATCCGATCGCGAACGAGTTGCACGCACGGCACGCCCCCAAGCTCGGCAGAGAACTTCAGAAGCGCTTTTGAAATCGTGCCGTCCGAAGTCTTGCACTCAATGAGCACTTTCGGTTTTCGGCGCTCGGTGATCAGGAAGTCGACTTCCTGTTGGTCCTTGTTTCGCACGTACAGAAGATCATATTCGCCGAATCCCATATCGCTCCATGCGTGAACCGATTTCAGTAAATGGCAAGCCACCATGTTTTCGAAGCGGGCTCCTGACGATTCAATTCCGCCCCAGTCCAGGAGGTAGGCCTTTCGTTCTTTTCGAATACTCCGCGCTACCTTTGTCGCATACGGGGACAACGTGAAGCACACGTACAAGCGCTCGAGCGCCTCGAGCCAGGAGCGAACGGTCTCGTGCGCGACGCCCAAGTCTTCTCGAAGGGCGTTCAGGGACAGCGGAGAGCCGACCCGCTCGGGCAGCATCATCACGAGCTGCTCGACGAGACCGAGGCCGCGAATCTCCGAAAGCTCACGCAGGTCTTGCTGAATGAGGTTGCTCCTCCGACGGGCTGACCAACGTCGGTAGTAGTCGGCGGAAGCGTGAAAGTACGGTTCTGGAAATCCCGTTCGCGCTTCGAGGCGTTCCCAGGCGCCGCGTTTGGGCGGCTGGCTCCCAGGATTCAGCCAGTCGAGCGGTGGCCGCCGGAGCTCCCCGTGAGAGAGCTCGCCTATCGTGAACGGATGCAGCCGGAGGTATTCGTATCGACCCAGCAAGCTGTCTCCGCCCTTTTGGAACACGTCGAGTCGAGCGCTGCCTGTGACGACAACCTGGAGTCGCCTGCGCGTCGTGTCGTAGATGCCCTTCAGCAGATTTTTCCATCTTCGATTCTTGTGAATTTCGTCGAGGACGAGCGCAGACGCGGGCGATCGTGTCCAGCTTCGGGTGACGATTTCCACACGGTCCTCGGGTACGTCCCAGTTGAGGTAGAGGCCTTCGCGGGCTTCCTGCCATTCGCGGGCAACCGTTGTCTTTCCGACCTGCCGCGGACCTGTAAGGAGAACCATCTTCGCCGTAGCGAAGTCACTGAGGGCGACAGCCAGGTAGCGTGAGCTCACAGGGGCGATTATCCGCTCTGTCCGTTTTAGATGCTAGTCGAAAAAAGTCGGGCCAAATTCGATATGGGTCGAAAGTGGCAGACGCTCTTGCTCCGGTTGGTTTACCATCCGTTGCCTCGGGAGGAAGCAAGCCATGGCCTATGTTCACGGTGGAAGGTTAGTCGCGCAGGCGCTGAAACGTCACGGGATCAGTCACATTTTTACGCTCTGTGGCGGGCATATTCAGGCCATCTACGACGGCTGCCTCGATGAGGGCATTCGTGTGGTCGACACCCGTCACGAGCAAACGGCTGGGCACGCCGCTGATGGATATGCACGTGTGACGGGCAAGCCGGGCGTCTGTGCGGTGACTGCAGGGCCTGGCATTACCGATGTCGTGACCGCGGTCGCAAACGCGCAGCGCGCAGGTATTCCGATGGTGGTCATTGGAGGCGCGGGCCCCCGGATGCTCTGCGACATGGGGTCGCTCCAAGACATGGACTGCGTGACGCTGATGCGGCCGATCACGAAGTGGAGCGTGCAAGTCCCCGAAACGCGACGGATCGCGGAGTACCTCGATAGCGCGTTTCGAATCGCACAAAGTAACCTGCCAGGTCCTGTTTTTCTCGAGATGCCGCTCGACCTCCTCATGAACATGCATGAGGAGAACGACCTGCCGGCCACTCGGGCGTTCGCAGAACCGCCGCGGCCTGGTGGTGACCCTCGCGCGATTCGTCAAGCCGCGGAACTATTGAAGTCTGCAGAGCGCCCGGTGTTTGTCGTCGGCTCGCAAATTCGCTGGTCGCCGGATCGTGAGGCTGTGCGTCGTGCAGCCGATGCGTTCCAGGTGCCGTTCTATTTGAACGGGATGGCGCGCGGTGCGCTGCCGTACGCGCACGCGGGTCTCATGTCGCGCTCGCGCAAATTCGCGCTGACGCAGGCCGACGTCGTGTTCATGTTCGGCACGCCGTTCGACTTTCGCGTCGAGTACGGTCGCGCGCCCCTTTGGCCAGACACGGTCAAGATCGTGCAAATCGATCTCGATGGCGCGGAGCTCGGTCGCAACCGTCGCGTCGACGTCCCCATTCACGGGGACAGCGGCCTCGTGCTGGAGCAATTGATTGCAGCGGCAGGCACAAAAGAGGCAGGCGCTTGGCTTGCTTCCGTTCGCGCCGAAGAAACTAAACGGCGAGGGAAAATGCTGGCCGAAATCGATTCGAACGAGTCGCCGCCGAATCCGCTTCGGGTATGCGCGGAGGTCGGAAAACGCTTGGGGCCGAACGATATTGTGATTGGCGACGGTGGCGATTTCGTCGCGACGGCAGCCTACGTTCTCAAGCTCGAGTGGCCACAGCTGTGGATGGATCCGGGACCGCTCGGCACGCTGGGTGTCGGGCCTGGTTATGCGATGGCAGCGAAGTTGTGCAGGCCTGACGGTAAGGTTGTGATCATGTACGGCGACGGCAGTTTCGGCCTTCATCCGCTCGAGTTCGAAGCGATGGCGCGACAGAACATTCCGGTGATCGCCGTGATCGGTAACGATGCAGGCTGGACCCAAATTCGCCGCGGCCAAGTCGACATGTACGGTGAGGAGCGGGCCATTGCGACGGGGCTCGACTACACACGCTACGAGAAGGTGGTCGAAGCGTGCGGCGGCGTTGGGTATTGGGTTGACCGGGTCGAAGATCTCGGTGCAGCGCTCGATGCAGCGTTTGCGTCGAACAAGCCGGCGTGCGTGAACGTGAAGATCGCGAAGAGTGATTTTCGCAAGGGGTCGATCAGCGTTTAGCCTTAGGCTCGGAGCTCGAGGTGCGTCACCCGGACGGTCGGTTCAGGTCGCTTTCGGTAACCTCGTAGATACTCTCGCCGTGCTGGCTGACGTCGAGGCCAAGCCGCTCGTCCTCCGCGGTGACGCGGAAGGGGATTGCAACGTCGACGATGCGGTAGAGCGCGGCCGAGACGAGATACACGAGCGGCACGACCATGAGCATGGCGAGGATGTGAACACCGAGGAGACGGGTTGCACCGTGGATTGCGCCCCCCTGCGTCGCGAACACGGCGGTGAGCAGCATGCCAACCAAACCACCGACCCCGTGGCAGGGGAAGACGTCGAGGGTGTCGTCGATCGTCGTCTTCGACTTTAGGTGCACCGCGATATTGCTCACAATGGCGCCGAGCCCACCGATCGCAATGCTGCTCCCGATGCCGACGTACCCTGCGCCTGGAGTGATCGCGACGAGACCCACGACCGCGCCGATGCACGCGCCTAGCGCGGACGGCTTCTTCCCGCGAATGACGTCGCAGAGCAGCCACGCGACCGTCGCCGCCGCCGACGCTGTGTTCGTGACGAGGAAGGCCGAAATCGCGGTCGCGTCCGCAGCAAGGGCCGATCCTGCGTTGAACCCGAACCATCCGAACCAGAGCATGCCTGTTCCGAGCATCACAAGCGGAATGTTCGAGGGCTCGTGAGGGCGATCGTGATCGTGACGCCGTCCAAAGAACCGCGCGCCAGCGAGCGCGGCGACCCCCGCCGAGACGTGGACGACGGTCCCTCCTGCGAAGTCGAGGACCCCCCATTTGCGGAGGAGCCCATCCGGATGCCACGTGCAGTGCGCGAGGGGCGCGTAAATCAGGATCGAGAAGAGCACCATGAACAGCAAGTACGCCGAGAACCTGACGCGCTCAGCGAATGCACCCGTGATCAGCGCAGGTGTGATGACCGCGAACTTCAGCTGAAAGAGGGCGAAGAGGCTCAGCGGGATCGTCGGTGACAAGGCGCCGTGGACCTCCGACGTCACTCCGCGGAAGAGGAAGAACGTCCGAGGATCTCCGATGACTCCGCCGATGCTGTCGCCGAAGGCGAGCGAGAAGCCGAAGACGACCCAGATCAGACTGATCACAGCCAGCGCGATGAAGCTCTGGAGCATCGTCGAAATGGCGTTCTTTCCGCGGACCATGCCGCCGTAGAAGAACGACAATCCGGGCGTCATGAGCATCACGAGGCCGGTCGCCGTGAGCATCCACGCGACGTTTGCGGCGTCCACTTTCCCCGCCTTCATCACATCGTTCGGGAGACGCGCGCTCAGAATACCTACGACGACCAGCAGCGTCAGAAGTCCGGTTGCGCGTTTCCGCATAGAGCACGGAACCCTACACCCGGCTCTCGCGAAGTCGACCCAAAATGCACCGCGAATCGTTCAAGATCTCAACGAATTGAAGGATGTTTCTCAGACTGCTACCGCAGCCAAACGACGGTGACCCCGTCGCCGCCCTCGTGCCTCTCGCCCGGCCGAAACGTTGCAACGTACGGGCTCGCGCTGAGCTCCTTGCGAAGGACCTCTTTCAATGCGCCAGTCCCATGGCCGTGCAAAAGGTAAGCAACTTTACGGTTGTCCGTGATGCTCCGATCGAGAAACGATGTGGCCATGGCGACCGCATCATCAGCGCGCAAACCGCGTAAATCGCACGTATTTTCGTGCGTCTGAATCGCCACTTCGAGCTTGGTGCTTTCGGATTTCGAAGCTGGCGACGCCTGCGGTCGTTGTGGCGTTTGCGCCTCGCGCAGTTCGGCGATGTTGACCGTGAGCTTGAGCGAACCTGCGGCGACACGCACCTCGCGCCCCAGGACCTCGATGACCTCGGCCTCAGCGCGCAAGCGAGGAACGTAAACACGCTTTCCTTTCTTCAGCTGAGCGATGTCGACTGTTGCCGACGATTCCCTCGTGTGGTCTCTCGCGGCACCTGGTCGTCGCTCGAGGTCGCCTCCGATGGCGACTTCACTTGCGACGCGATCGATGGCGTGTTGTGCCTGTCGTAAATCGCTCTCGCCGAGTTTCTTTTGGCGAATCTTCGCAGTCGCTGCACGGAGCTCCTCACGCGCACGCTTCACGCGGTCGAGCAGCTCTTCAGTCGCACGATCAAAGGCGTTGGCTTGCCTCTGCCGTATTGCATCGCGCTCGTCGTCGAGGCGAAGGCGTGCGGCATCGAGATCGCGGGCTTTGGTCTCGGCGGCCGCGCGGGCAAGTTCGAGTGCCGCTCGCTCGTCATGTAGTTTCTTGACGACGACTTCAAAGTCCTCATCGCTACGGTCAAGAAACTTGTCTGCCCGTTCAAGCACGGTGCTCGGCATTCCGTAACGGCGAGCAACTGCAAGTGCGCTCGAGCTTCCCGGGAGATCCATGACAACCGCGAACGTGGGTTCGAGCGTTGCAAGGTTGAAGCCGACCGATGCGTTGCGAAAGCGGTCGTCAGCGGTCGCGAGCACCTTGAGGCCCTCGTAGTGCGTCGTGATCGCGACGGTTGCTCCACGTGCGCAGAGGGAATCGAGAATTCCGGCCGCGAGCGCTTCGCCTTCGCGTGGGTCGGTGCCGCCAGCGAGCTCATCGAAGAGCACGAGCGCGCCAGGCATCGCTTGGTTGATTATCGTAACAATATTGGTTACATGAGCGCTGAACGTCGAGAGGTTCTTCTGCAAACTCTGGTCATCGCCAACGTCCGTGAGCACAAGCTCGAAGATGCCCGCCCGGCTTCCGTCTCCGCACGCAATGGGAAGCCCTGCGCGCAGCATCAGCGCTGCGAGTCCCAGTGTTTTGAGGGCGACCGTCTTGCCACCTGCGTTGGGCCCGCTCACGACGAGCGCACGAGCCGGAAGTGCCGTGAGATCACTCGGAATGACCTCTGGCAGGTCGAGCACCAGCAGCGGATGCCTTGCGCGCACAAGTTCGAGTTGTGGCTCGTCGAGCACATCGGGGAAGCGCAGCTGCAGCTCGATCGCCAACTTGGCCACCGCAGCGCGGACGTCCGCGAGTGCCAACGCGTCTGCACATGCGATCACACTCGGTAGCGAGTCGCTCACCAGGCTTGAGAGCCGCGCGTAGATGGCGAACTCTTCTCGCGTCACGTCTGACTCAAGCACCTTCAGTCGATTGCCAAGTGAAATGACGGCTCGTGGTTCGACGAAGAGGGTGGCGCCGCTCGCGCTTGTTGTGTGCACGATGCCCGGGAATCGTTCGTGCGCGTCTGCTCGCACAGGTACTACGTAACGGCCCTCGCGCTCGGTTACGAAGCGATCTTGCAAAATCGATTCGTAACGCGACATGAGCTCATTCATGCGATTGAGAATGCGCTGCCTTGATGCCTGGTATTCACCGCGCAGCTCGCGCAAACGTGGCGACGCGTGATCGGCGAGCGAGCCGTCCGCATCGAAGCAGTGGTGAATCTCTTCCGCGAGCGCATCAAGCGTTGGGTCGGTCGCGAGTGCCATCGCGAGCCGCGGCGATCGTTCGCGATTCGCGTTAAGAAAACGACGCAGCGCGCGTCCTGCTCCGGCAACGCGTGCGACATCGCGCAGCTCGGTGGGCCCAAGGACGCCGCCCACGCCCAGCCGTGCGAGTGAATCGCGAATGTCAGGTAGTGGAACTATCGGGAGCGGGGAGCCCCTATCGAGGAGGTCTTTAGCTTCGGCGTGTTCGGCGAGCACCGCGCGTGCGCCTTCCCGTGATGTTGAAAAGGGAAGCGTCCGCGCGAGATCCTTCGCAGCCGGGCTCTCGCACCGGTCAGCGAGGGCTGACAAGAGACGGTCCCACTCGAGATCCGAGCGCGTCTTCGAAGGGCAGGGGTCAAGAAGGGTGTGCATCGCGCGCGCGTGTCAGTACTAACAGAGCACTCTCGGTAGCATGCGGTTGTCCGCCATGCAGGGACGTCACAGGTGGAGCACCGTGCGCAAGATACTCTCCACCTGGGCGATCGATCGTGCGAAAAGATGCCCGGCGGGCGAGGGCTCGAATTTCTCGAGCGACGCAGCCGTGAGCAAATGGACCAACACCACTTGCGCTCGTTTCGTCCCCGCTTCCTTCGCCGATACGTGAACCGCAAGTGGATCGTCTTCATACATGGGTCCATCGTCGTCTAGCGGTGCGACCACCACAGTCTCGATGCTCGCGAGTATGTCGGATTGCAACACGACGAAATACTCTCGCGTGCCCGCCGCGCCAAAGCCAAGTCGCCGGCGCGCGACCAGTACCTCAGCCCGTTTGGCCACGTAGACGCTCTATTCCTGTGGCAATTTCGAGATCGCGGGCCCGCCGCTCAGGGGTGCGAGAGGTTTCTAGGCGCTGACGAAAGCGGGCGCGCTCTGCGCGTTGGATGGCGTCGACGAGCAGTTCGCGAGCAAACGTCGCCTCGGGTTCATGTGCCGCTTTGGCTAAACGCCGAAGTCGCGCGCGGGCATCGGCCGGTAGGTTCAGGTTGACGCGTTCGAGAGTTGTGGACATGAGTGCATTTTGAGGTGCTGAAGCCAGGATGTCAAATGAGGTCCTTGAGCGAGGAGCACGTTAGCAACCAGTCCCTTTACCGCTCGCCGCCTGTGTTCGTGCCAGGCGGTGGTGGATTTGTTTCGCGCTCGAGATAACGGAAGATCGTGCGCGGATCGACACCGAGGTCGCGCGCGGTTTGGGTGCGGTTGCCTTGGTTGCGTTCGAGCATTTCTAAAATGTAACGGCGTTGGAACTCTTCTTTTGCCTTTTCAAGGGGCACGATCGGAACCTCGCTGTCCTTTCCGAGGTCAAGGTCTTCCGGACCAAGCAGTGCCTTGTCGCAAAGCACGAGTGCCTTTTTCAGACGGTTCTCGAGCTGACGGATATTGCCCGGCCAGTGGTATTTCTTGATCGCAACGAGCGCTTGCGGTGAGAAGCCGTTCGCCTTTGCGCCGATCTCCACGGCGAACTTTGCAAGTAGGGCCTTCGCAATAATGAGCACGTCGTCGCCGCGTTCGCGCAGCGGGGGCAGCCACAGGTTCACCACGTTGAGTCGGTAGTAGAGGTCTTCGCGAAAGCGTCCGGCGCGAATCTCTTCCTCGAGTACGCGGTTGGTGGCGGCGACGATTCGAATATCGACCTTCTCAGGTTTCGAATCGCCGACGCGAAACACGATGCGTTCTTGAAGCGCGCGCAAGAGCTTCACTTGCAGGTTGAGTGGCAGCTCACCAATCTCGTCGAGGAAAAGCGTTCCCTTGTCGGCCGCCTGGAACTTGCCGCCCCTTGATGCGATGGCGCCCGTGAATGCGCCCCTTACGTGACCGAAGAGCTCGCTCTCGATCAAGTTCT
>CAMBEV010000104.1 GCA_945865595.1 Nannocystis exedens
ATCGAGCTTAAAAAGTTCTGTCCCGCATGCAACAAGCACACGGTTCATCGCGAGAGTAAGTAACCTCATGCGTTACAGTTTGAGGTTCCTACGGGTTTAGCTCAGTTGGTAGAGCAGCGGATTCCAAATCCGCAGGTCGTGGGTTCGAGTCCCCCAGCCCGTGCACTTCGAGTAATACGACGGTCAGGTCAATGGAAGACGAACACAAACCAAACGATACAGCCTCGGACGAAATATCCGCGTCGTCGACAGGCGAGGCCGCGCTGTCTCCGAATCTGGCGTCGGACCTGTCTGCGGACCTGGCGCCGGACCTAGCGGCGAACCTGCCGTCTAATCTCGGCACGCGTCGTTTCGTCTACGCCGCCTACCTGGCAGGCGCGCTCGCCATCGCTTTTTTTCTCACCAAGGTGATCGATTCAGCATGGCTCAAGGTTGCAGCGACCCGGCCCGCATTCGGCGAACCGCGCGACGAAATTGTAATGCCGATCGCCGCTGTCGCGGGCGCGGCGCTCGCGGCCTACTACTGGAAGCGGACGCGAACACGCGTACTCGCCGAAGAGGTCGCCGTTGAGCTTTCAAGAGTCACCTGGCCAACCAGAGAAGAGGTTTTCAACTCAACAACGATCGTGCTCCTTGCGACGTTGTTTGCAACTCTCTTCTTCTTTGTGATGGACCAACTTTGGAGCTATCTAACCCAGTTGGTCTTCGGATCATGAATCTCGCGGAGTGCAGCACCATGAACGTGGCGAAGAAGTGGTACGTCATCCAGACCTACTCGGGTTACGAGAACAAGGTCAAAGAGTCCCTCCAGCAACGCATCCGCGAATCCAAAATGGATGTGGCGTTCGGCGAGATTTTGATTCCTACCGAAACCGTTTCCGAGGCTCGCGCGGGCGGCAAATCGAAAACGCGGCAAAAAACCAGCTTCCCCGGTTACATTTTTGTCGAAATGGACATGACCGAAGACGCTTGGCACGTCGTCAAGAACACGGCGAAGGTCACAGGCTTCATCGGCAATCAAAAGCCCCAAGAAGTGAACCCGCACCAAATTGACGATTTGCGCAAGAGCATCGTCGAAGGCGCGGTGAAGCCGAAGCCGCGGATGTCGTTCGATTTGGGCGACGAAGTGCGTGTAATCGACGGCGCTTTCGCGAATTTCTCGGGCACCGTTGAGGAGATCAACCCCGAGAAGCAAAAGCTCAAGGTCAAGGTTTCCATCTTCGGTCGAGCGACCGCAGTTGAGCTCGACTTCAACAAGGTTGAGAAAAGGGCATAACCGCGCTATTGCGCGGCGTCGTTGTCTAGCCCGCCGCTCACTGCGGGGGCTGTTGCGTTAACTACGCCTTCGTCGCCTGTCTCGTGGGCGGCAAAAATCGTAGGAGCAAAAGGGTCGTCATGAAAAAAGTAACCGGTCAAGTCAAGTTGCAAATCCCCGCAGGCAAAGCGAATCCTGCGCCGCCTATCGGTCCCGCGCTCGGGCCGCACGGCATCAACATCATGGGCTTCTGCAAGGAGTTCAACGCAAAGACGCAGGGGAGTGACATGATCATTCCTGTCGTCTTGACGGTCTACTCCGACAAGTCGTTCTCGTTCATCATGAAGACGCCGCCAGTCGCGGTTCTCTTGAAGAAGGCGGCGGGGCTGGCCACTTCAAAGAAGCCTGGGTCTGGCTCCAAAGAGCCGAACAAGCTGAAAGTTGGCACCGTGACGCTCGCGCAAGTGCAAGAGCTCGCAAAGCAAAAACTTTCTGACATGAACTGCACCGACATCGATGCCGCGATCCGCACTGTTCGCGGCACTGCGCGCTCGATGGGGATTGAAGTCGTCTAAAAATTGCAAGAAGGATGTGGCGCGCTGCCACGATTTGTTGTAAGCGCGTCGCCGCGGGCGTCTCGAATGGTTCGAGACAACCGCAAGCAAGAAACCTCACAACCACCAAGCGAGTTTTTCTCGCCGCCGGTGGGAGGCTGTAGCAGCCGAAGGAGGCAAATGCCGAAACTCGCGAAGAAACGTGTGGAGGTCAACGCCCTCGTTGATCAATCCCGCAAGCATACAGTCGACGAGGCGGTCACGTTGGTCAAGAAGGCCAAGTACGCCAAGTTCGATGAGACGATCGACATCGCGGTGAGGCTTGGGGTCAATCCCAAGCACGCCGACCAGATGGTTCGTGGTGCGCTCGTATTGCCTCACGGCACTGGACAAACCGTCCGTGTGCTCGTGTTCGCAAAGGGCGACAAAGAACGCGAAGCGCGCGAAGCCGGGGCTGATTTTGCGGGCTCTGACGACATGGTCGCCAAGGTCGCCGAAGGCTTCCTTGACTACGATCGCGTCATCGCAACGCCAGACATGATGGGCGCAGTGGGCAAGCTCGGTCGCGTGCTTGGTCCCCGCGGTCTCATGCCGAATCCTAAGGTCGGTACCGTAACCTTCGACATCGCGAACGCGGTCAAAGAGGCCAAGGGCGGAAAGATCGAATACCGCGCCGAGAAGGCTGGCATCGTCCACGCCCGAATCGGCAAGGCTTCGTTCACCGAAGCAGCGCTCGCCGAAAATGCCGCGGCTCTTCTTGGTGCGTTGGTTCGCCAGCGTCCCTCGACAGCGAAGGGCACCTATCTCCGCAGCATCACAATCTCTTCCACCATGGGCCCCGGTATCAAAGTCGATCCGGCAGAGTTCATGGGCAAGGTCGAGGAGGCCTAATCGCACATGGATCGACAGACAAAAGAAGTCGCGATTGGCGAGATCAAGGGGCGCTTTGACCGCATGACAGCCGCTGTTTTCCTCGACTTCAAGGGGATGACCGTGGCGAGCGTGACCAAGCTCCGCGCCGAGTTCCGTAAGGCGGGCGTTGACTACAAGGTCGTCAAGAACACGCTCGTTCGTCAGGCGCTGAAAGACGCACCGTACAAAGGCAAGCTCGATAGCGCGCTGGTCGGTATGACCGGCATCGCATGGAGCTACGAAGATCCAAGTGTGGCCGCGAAGGTCGTCAAGGCATTCCGAAAAGATGCGGGGGGCGAAAAGCTCCTCGTCAAAGCGGGACTCCTCGATGGTCAGGTCCTCGACGGCAAAACCGTCGAAGAGCAACTCGCAACCATGCCGGGCAAAGATGAACTCCGCTCCATGTTGCTTGCCACCATGCAAGCACCACTGCAGCAGTTCGTCGCGCTCCTGCAGGCGCCAACACAAAATTTCGTCTACGTCCTCGCAGCCAAAGAGCGCGCTGCTGCTGAATAAGTCTACTTTGCCAACAATTTTTTTGCCCCGCATCCCATATGCGCGGCGCTGATTTCCGATAGGGAGAATTGAAAATGCCAGAACTCACCAAAGACCAGGTCGTCGACTACCTCTCGAACCTCCCGGTCATCCAAATCGCAGACATGATCAAGACCCTCGAAGACAAGTGGGGCGTCAAGGCCGCTCCTGTCGCTGTGGCTGCCGCTGCCGCTGGCCCAGCCGCAGCTGCTGTCGAAGAGAAGACCGAGTTCAACGTCGAACTGAAGGAAGGCGGCGCAAGCAAGATCTCCGTGATCAAGGTTGTCCGCGAGATCACCGGCCTTGGCCTCAAAGAAGCCAAGGACCTCGTCGACGGCGCCCCCAAGATGGTCAAGGAAGGCGTGTCGAAGGCTGAAGCCGAAGACATGAAGAAGAAGCTCGAAGAAGCCGGCGCAAAGGTCGAGCTCAAGTAGCCGTAGGCAGCCACGAGCTGCCCGAGCCTGAAAGGGCGGTCCCGCCGTCGAAGCCAGGTCTTCGAAGACGGAGCCGTCCCTTTCGGTTTCTTCCCGTCCCTTAGCTTTACGCGACGCCGAATTCGAGTAATGACCGCGTCGCCCGTGTTGACAATTTGAGTCCTCTAGTCACGCAAATGCGCGTGTGTGACACCGAAGAGGCCTTTTCGCGTAGCGAGCAGGAGTACCGATGGCGAACGTCATCCAGTCGAATTTTCGAATCCGCAAGAACCTTGGGCGAGTTCGAAAAGTCATCGAGATCCCCAACCTGATCGATATTCAGAAGTCCTCGTACGATAAATTCCTCCAAACGAACGTACCCCAGAACGACCGCGTTGAGGTTGGTCTGCAGGCCGTGTTCCGTAGCGTGTTTCCTATCAAGGATTTCAACGCCACGAGCGAACTGGTCTTCGTGAGTTACAATTTGGAGAAGCCAAAGTACGACGTTGAAGAATGTCGGGCCCGCGGCATGACCTTCGCGGCGCCTATCAAGGTGACCACGCAGCTCCTTGTGTATGACACCCGCGAGGGTGGCGAGCGCATCGTGCGCGACATCAAAGAGCAAGAGGTCTATTTCGGCGAGATTCCGCTGATGACGGAGACCGGAACGTTCATCATCAACGGCACCGAGCGCGTCGTCGTGAGCCAGCTTCACCGAAGCCCAGGCGTCTTCTTCGACCACGACAAGGGCAAGACCCACTCGAGCGGCAAGGTCCTCTACAGCGCGCGCGTCATCCCGTACCGCGGCTCGTGGCTCGACTTCGAGTTCGATCCCAAAGACATCATCTTTGTGCGCATCGATCGTCGCCGCAAGATGCACGCAACCGTGCTGCTTCGCGCGCTCGGCTACTCGACGCAAGATCTTCTCAACTACTTCTACAACACCGAAACGGTGTACCTCGAGAAGGGCGGCAAGATCGCCAAGAGTGTTGAGTACGATCTCCTCGCAGGTCAACGCGCCACGCGCGACATTAAGGTCGGCTCAGAAGTGGTCGTTCGCAAGAACACCAAGTTCACCAAGGCCGCGATCAAGAAGCTCCGCGAAGGCAAAGTCGACCGCCTGCCCGTCGACGTCGAAGAAGTCGTCGGCAAGGTTGCCGCTCACGACGTGTTCGACGGTGAAACGGGCGAAGTGATCGTTGAAGTCAACGAAGAACTCACCGACGCGAAGCTTGAGAGAATTCGCGAGGCTGGCGTCCACGACTTCAAGATTTTGTTCATCGACGGGCTGAACGTCGGCAGCTACCTGCGCGACACCATCTTGGCCGAAAAGGTCAAGTCTGTTGACGAGTCAGTCATGGAGATCTACCGACGCTTGCGTCCGGGCGATCCTCCAACGCCGGAAACGGCTCGCGTGCTCTTCCAGAACCTGTTCTTCAACCCTGAGCGCTACGACCTCTCGAAGGTCGGCCGCCTCAAGCTAAACTACAAATTCTATCGCGATCTTCCCGAAGATCAGCGTCCACCGCTTGAGACGCAGGTGCTCACGCCGCAGGACATCCTCGAGACCGTTCGGCACCTCATTGAGTTGAAGAACGGGCGAGGCTCGACCGACGACATCGACCATCTCGGCAATCGCCGCGTTCGCGCGGTCGGTGAGCTCATGGAGAACCAGTACCGCATCGGTCTGGTCCGCATGGAGCGCGCCATCAAAGAGAAGATGAGCATGTCGACCGAAATCGACACGCTGATGCCCCACGACCTCATCAACGCGAAGCCTGTCTCCGCGGTGGTGAAGGAGTACTTTGGCAGCTCGCAGCTCTCGCAGTTTATGGACCAGACGAATCCGTTGTCCGAGGTCACGCACAAGCGTCGTCTCTCGGCGCTCGGACCTGGCGGTCTCACGCGCGAGCGAGCAGGCTTCGAAGTTCGCGACGTTCACCCGACCCACTACGGTCGTATCTGCCCGATTGAAACCCCCGAAGGTCCAAACATCGGCCTCATCGCGTCGCTATCGACGTACGCCCGTGTCAACGAATACGGCTTCGTCGAAACGCCCTACCGCAAGGTCCACGAGGGGCGCGTCACGGATGAGGTCGCATGGTTCTCGGCACTCGAAGAGGAGGGCAAGTACATCGCCCAGGCTTCGGCCCCGATGGACGAAAAGGGACGCTTCCGCGAGAGCCTCGTATCGGCGCGTTTGAACGGCGACTTCCACATGGTTTCGCCCGACATGATTGCGCTGATCGACGTCGCGCCAAACCAGATGGTCTCGACAGCAGCCGCGCTCGTTCCGTTCCTCGAGCACGACGACGCGAACCGCGCACTTATGGGCGCGAACATGCAACGCCAGGCGGTTCCTCTTGTTCGTTCGCATGCTCCCTTCGTCGGCACCGGCATGGAGAACCGCCTTGCGCGTGACTCCGGCGTCTGTGTCGTAGCCCGTCGCAATGGTGTCATTGAAAGCGTCGACGCCACGCGCATCGTCGTCCGCCCCGAGAGCGACAAGGCCGAAATTCCGGACATCTACTCGCTCTACAAGTTCATGCGCTCGAACCAGTCGACCTGCTTCAATCAGAAGCCGATCGTCAAGGCCGGCGAGATGGTCAAGGCGGGTGACGTTCTCGCCGACGGACCAAGCTGCGACATGGGCGAGCTCGCACTCGGTCAGAACGTGCTCGTTGCGTTCATGCCGTGGCAAGGCTTCAACTTCGAAGACTCGATCCTCGTGTCCGAGCGCATCGCAAAAGACGACGTGTTCACTTCGATTCACATCGAAGAGTTCGAGTGCGTTGCCCGCGACACCAAGCTCGGCAAGGAAGAAGTCACGCGCGACATCCCGAATGTCGGCGAAGAAGGCCTCAAAGACCTCGACGAGTCTGGCATCGTGCGCATCGGCGCCGAGGTCAAACCCGGAGACATCCTTGTTGGCAAGATTACCCCCAAGGGCGAGACGCAGCTCTCCCCTGAAGAGAAACTGCTCCGCGCGATCTTCGGCGAAAAAGCTGGCGACGTTCGCGACACCTCACTCCGCGTTCCACCGGGAGTCAGCGGCATCGTGATCAACGCCCGCGTCTTTTCGCGCAAAGGCACCGAGAAGGACGAGCGCTCAAGGGACATCGAAGAACAAGAGCGCGTTCGCCTCGAGCGCATTCGCGACGAAGAAATCAAAATTCTTCGTGACTCGTTCTTCCGATCCATCAAGAAGCAGCTCGTTGGCGGCAACGCAACGGGCAAGTTGGTTGACGACAAAGGTAAGGTCCTGATCTCAAAAGGTCAGACGCTTGACGAAGCAACACTTGACGTGGTGCCGCGCAAGTACTGGACCGAGCTGCCTGTGACCGGCGCTGAACAGATCGCCGACAAGATGCGCGAACTCGAAGAGATCGTGCAGGTTCGCGAAGAGCACTTCCGCGACAAGATCGATCGCCTCTCAAAGGGCGACGAACTTCCACCGGGCGTTATCAAGATGGTCAAGGTCTACATCGCCATCAAGCGCAAGCTTCAGGTTGGCGACAAGATGGCAGGCCGTCACGGCAACAAGGGCGTCGTCTCGCGCATTCTTCCCGAAGAAGACATGCCGTACCTGCAGGACGGCCGCCCAGTCGACATCGTGCTGAATCCACTCGGTGTTCCCTCACGTATGAACGTCGGCCAAATTCTCGAGACCCACCTCGGTTGGGGTGCGCTCGCGCTCGGCTGGCAGCTTCAGTACATGCTCGACCACAAGTTCAACACGCAGTCGCTCCGCGACCACATCCTTCGTATTTTCGAAGGGGACAAAGAAGTTCACGACTTCCTCGCCAAGCTTCCCGATGGCGAGATCAAAGCCGTCGCTCATAAGCTTCGCGGTGGCGTCCACTACGCAAGCCCCGTCTTCGACGGCGCGAAGGAAGAGGCGATCAAAGACGCACTCTCTCTTGCCGGCTTGCCAAGGAGCGGTCAAACGGTGCTTTTTGACGGGCGTACGGGCGACGCCTTCGACCAAGAAGTCACGGTCGGCGTCATGTACGTCCTGAAGCTTCACCACCTTGTCGACGACAAGATTCACGCGCGTTCGATCGGCCCGTACTCGCTCGTCACCCAGCAACCACTCGGTGGCAAGGCGCAGTTCGGCGGGCAACGCCTTGGCGAAATGGAAGTCTGGGCGATGGAAGCCTACGGGTCGGCCTATGCGCTCCAAGAGTTCCTCACTGTCAAGAGCGACGACGTCCAAGGTCGTACGCGCATGTACGAGGCCATCGTGAAGGGCGAGTTCTCACTCGAGCCAGGCCTTCCCGAGAGCTTCAACGTCCTCATCAAAGAGCTTCAGGCCCTCTGCCTGAATATCGAGCTGATCGAGGCGCCCGTCCGAGGCGCGATGGATCACGCTGCTGAAGAGTGACACTTCAATCTGCCGTCCTTGAGCCACGCCGCGGTTGGCGATGTGGCTCGGGCGGCTACCAGTTTCAGTTCTGCTTTGTGGCACAACGTTGACCGACGCACGAGGTACTAGGCGATGAAGGACATTTTCAGCTTCTACGAGAAGCCCAAGGATCCGCTCTCATTCAGCGCGATTCGCATTTCGCTCGCCTCTCCGGAAAAGATTCGAGACTGGTCGCACGGCGAAGTTAAGAAGCCCGAGACCATCAACTACCGCACGTTCAAGCCAGAGCGCGACGGCCTTTTCTGCGCCAAGATCTTTGGCCCCGTGAAGGACTACGAGTGCAATTGCGGCAAGTACAAGCGCATGAAGCACCGCGGCATCGTCTGCGAGAAGTGCGGCGTCGAAGTCATCCAGAGCAAGGTTCGCCGCGAGCGTCTTGGGCACATCAACTTGGCCACGCCGGTCGCCCACATTTGGTTCCTGAAGAGCCTCCCAAGCCGAATCGGCAACATGCTTGACATCTCGCTGAAGGACCTCGAGAAGGTCTTGTATTGCGAGAGTTACATTGTAGTCGATCCCAAGGAAACTGGCCTCCAGCTGGGAGAGCTCCTCAGCGAAGACCGTTATAAAGAACTCAGCGACGAGTACGGCGAAGACGCGTTCTCGGCTGGTATGGGCGGTGACGCCATTTTGCGGATGCTCGGTGACGTCAACGTCCACTTGATGTCCGAGGAACTTCGCCAAGAGATGCGCACGGCGACAAGCGAGGCGAAGCGCAAGAAGGCCGTCAAGCGCCTCAAGGTTATCGAGGCGTTCCGCGAGTCAGGCAATAGACCTGAGTGGATGATGCTCACGGTCGTGCCCGTGCTCCCGCCCGATCTCCGTCCTCTCGTTCCCCTCGATGGTGGACGTTTCGCGACTAGCGATCTCAACGATCTCTACCGCCGCGTGATCAATCGCAACAACCGCCTCAAGCGGCTTCTTGAGTTGAATGCTCCGGAGATCATCATTCGCAACGAGCGCCGCATGCTTCAAGAAGCCGTCGATGCGCTCTTCGACAACGGTCGCCGCGGCAAGACGATCACGGGTGCGAACAAGCGCCCGCTCAAGTCGCTCAGTGACATGCTCAAGGGCAAGCAGGGTCGCTTCCGCCAGAATCTACTCGGTAAGCGCGTTGACTATTCGGGTCGTTCCGTCATCGTCGTCGGCCCGACGCTCAAGCTTCACCAGTGCGGCCTACCGAAGGCGATGGCGATCGAGCTCTTCAAGCCGTTCATCTACAATAAGCTCGAAGAGCGCGGTTACGCCAACACCATCAAGACCGCCAAGAAGATGGTCGAGAAGGAGCGCCCCGAAGTTTGGGACATTCTCGATGAGGTCATCAGCGAGCACCCCGTTCTGCTGAACCGCGCGCCAACCCTTCACCGTCTCGGCATTCAGGCGTTCGAGCCTGTCCTTATCGAAGGCAAGGCGATCCAGCTTCACCCGCTTGTGTGCGCGGCGTTCAACGCCGACTTCGACGGTGACCAAATGGCGGTGCACATACCGCTTTCGGTCGAAGCACAGATGGAAGCGCGCGTGCTCATGATGAGCACGAACAACATCCTGTAGCCTGCCAGCGGTCGTCCGATCATCAATCCGTCGCAGGACATCGTCCTGGGTCTTTACTATGCGACCCGCGAGAGAAAATTTGCGAGGGGCTGCTATCGCGAAGAAGCCTTTAAGATCGACAAGAAGGGGCATGCAGAGGGCTACCTTCGCGGCGTCTATTCGTCCGTCGACGAAGTGCGAATGGCGTACGATCACAACGAGGTGACGCTGCACTCTGGCATCCGCGTTCGCGTGGTTGACCCTGAAACCGGTGCGCGTCACGTGGCCAGCACGACGGTCGGTCGTTGCTTGATCGCAGACGCGCTGCCCGAAGGCATCCCATTTGATCTTGTCAACAAGACGCTCGACAAGAAGGCGCTCTCCGCGGTCATCGACGCTTGCTACAGAAAGCACCGCAACAAGGCGACAGTGCTTCTTGCGGACAAGTTGCGCTCACTCGGTTTCGACTACGCGACCAAGGCGGGTATC
>CAMBEV010000105.1 GCA_945865595.1 Nannocystis exedens
TGGGCACGGCAAGGGCAACGATCTTGCGGGGACCTTCGAGGACGCTGCTCCAGCGCGCCGCTTCTCGTTCGCAGCGGGCCTTGGGGCCCGCGAAGGGAACGCGCGCGCAGGGCTCCCTTGTGCCTGTGGCGAGCGCTTCGCAACGAGCCCGATCGATGATCGTGACCCCCGCGCACAGGGCAGGCGTGCGGCTGGCGACCGCGATGCATAGAGGGTCGCGCCCGTACTCGTGGCGCGTCGGGATCTCGAAGGGGCATACGTTCTCATCGGCGGCGACCATGGCAACGTCGCGTTCGCATCGGCGGCGAAGAAACGACGAATCGATCGACAGACACCGCTTGGGGTCCTTCGCCTTCACGGCGTCTAAGGTGCGACACGCGTCGAACAGAAACGTTTCGTAGCCGATCGACTCGAGCGCGTCGGCGACCAGTGGATCGAGCTGCGTGCGCATGTGGACGCATGCCGCGATCGTGGCGAAGCCGGCAACGTCGGCCTTCAGGTCGCCTGCGGGTGCAGGCGGGTCGAACGCCAGCTCTAACGAGGCGGCGTCCACGTGGAGCGCGCTCGCGATGGCAGTCGGGCTGGTTGCGGGGGGCGGCTCATGTGGTAAATCTTCTTTACTTTTACATGCGCACGCGACGATGGCAACCGCTAGCACCCACGCGATTCGGCCAAATGGCGCATCTACTCTAGACTGGGCGGTGTCAACGTTGCGTGAAGCAAGGAGTTCCATGCGCGCTTGGGTGCATACTACGCTCAAGAGTCGCGCGGGGTGAGGCAGAGGCTCACGGTCACCACACGGATGGCTCCCGCGCTGCGAAGCGCCATCTCGCATGCGCCCAGCGTTGCCCCGGTCGTTCGCACATCGTCAACAACCATGACGGAACGACCCGCCACCCTATGGCGCGCCCGAACCACAAATGCGCCCAACACGTTCTGCTCACGGTCGCGGACGCCCTGACCGGCTTGCGCTCGCGCTTCCCGCGTGCGCCTCAAGAGCAGCGATTCGTGTTCGACCCCGCGTTCACGGGCAACTGCCCGAGAGAGCCAGACCGACTGATTGTAACCGCGACTGACAAGTTTTGAAGAATGCAGAGGGACAGGTGCGACGATGTCGACGACGGGCAGTTCACCGAGTCCTAGCACCAGGAGCCGGCCGAGCACCGGGCCGAGCTCACGACGACCTTGGTACTTCAGCCGCGAGAGCGCGTGAGCGATGGCGCCGCCGTAGAGAAACGGCGCGTTCGCCTGCCCAGAGCGCTCAATCGTGGCGACACACGCACCGCAGAAGGCCGTGTTCATCGTCACCTCCTGGTCGCAGGCGAGGCATCGAGAAGGAGAGAACTGTTCGAGAAGCCAATCGAGCGTTTGCATGGGTGCAAATCGGACAACCAACGCGCTCGGTTGCGCCGATTCTGGGACCACGCGCACCCCAGGGCGCTATCGGCTCCGCTCCCTGGCCACATGACGCCGATGCGCAGTTCATCCCGTGTGGCCCTCATCTCTCAGTTCCGCACAACCAGTCGAATCCTGAGCTATGTTGCACGCGACGCTGACGCCGGTTCCGGTGGCTTCTTCTGCGACTGGTGCGCACGTGGCACTTTGACCGTTGCTGGCCCACTCAATTCACGAAGCCGCTTCGGATCTTTCGCCAGCAGTCTGAGCAAGTGGCTCATCGCGACGCTCAGCGCCTGCGTGCCCGATTCGTACTTCTGAAACGCGCGCGGGCCACCGCCTAAGAGTTCGCTCGCTTTACGCTGGCTGAGCCCGAGTGCGGTGCGAATCTTCGCCACCTCGGCTGGGCCGAGCACGCCGTCGACCTCCGCCTTGAACTGCTGGAACGCCTTCTCGTGAGCAACGAGCGGTTCGCCCGTCAAGATTGCCTCGCCGCATTTTGTACACCACCATCCGAGAGTCTTGATGGTGCGCGATTGCTCTTTGTACACGAGCACGTCCTCGTGCTTCTCGTGCCGCATGAGGCCGCCGCACTCGGGGCACGGTTGTGTCTTTGCTTCTTTGCTCATCGTTACTTCTCCTTGAACGAGATCATGAGGTACCCCTCAGCGTCCGTCGTGAACTTCACGTAGAGGACGAAGGAGGCATGGGGCACGTGGTAGACATTTTGCCAAATGGCGCTGTTCGCGTCGCTCGTCATTGATTTGTAGAACTGCTCGCGGGTCATGCCCTGGATGATTCCCACGACCTCTTCGAGGGTGATTCCGAGCGCTTCGGCACAGGTGGTTGCGGTTTTCGTGATGCGAAGTGATCGCACGGTGACGAAGGTCGCCTTGATGATGTCGAGGCTGCAGTGGGGTTTTCGCTTCTCCACGCACGGTTACAATATGGCACCTTTAAGGTGCCGGTCAAGTCGGCGCGACACCCTCGGCTGCATGGGCCCAGGCCTCGTCATCCAACCGCCCCGACCGTGGAGAACTGGGAGAGCACCCCCGGTCCGTGAAAAACCACCTTCAGGCGGATGAGGGGTCAAAGTGGCCTTCCGCAGGTTTCGTAGGCATCGCTGTTCTAGCCAAGCACCGTCAAGAATACTGACCATGGCCACGCTGGAGCTCACAATTTCTGCGTCCCTCACACTCGTTTGAGGGGGCGCAGAAATTGTGACGCGCACTCCTGGGAAGTGTGCGCTCGAGCCTCGCCCGCTGGGGGAGCGGGAGGGGGGAAGGCTTCCTCCCACCTCGCACGTAACTAAAGCAACTGCATCGGGTCAACGTCGATCGACAACCTCGCAGCCCGTGGGAGGTGAGCGCGATGGGCGAGCACGCAGGCCACTCCATAGCGAAGCGCGCGACGTTCGGCGGACCTCAACAGAACGCGAAAACGGTAACGGCCCCGAAGGCGTTCGAGCGGCGCAGGCGCGGGACCGATTACTTGGAGCGCGGTGGCCTTCTCTGCGGCCCGTCGCGCGATCTCAGCCACGCGCGCGCACGCTTCGCGTGCAATTGACTCATCGACCGCGTCAACGCGCAAGAGCACGAGCCTCGAGTACGGCGGGTAGCCAAGTTCACGGCGATCGACGAGCTCCCGCGCGATGAAGCCGGTGACGTCATGGCTCTGTGTGAACGTGAGCGCAGGATGCTCAGGGTTGTAGGTTTGCACGAGAACGAGGCCCGGTAGATCGCCCCGGCCAGCTCGCCCCGCGACCTGCACCATCAATTGGAATCCGCGTTCTGTGGCTCTAAAATCAGGGATCGAGAGCGCGGCGTCCGCGTTAATGACACCCACTAGAGTTACATTTGGAAAATCGTGCCCTTTGGTAACCATCTGCGTGCCGACAAGAATGTCGAGTTCGCCCGAGCGCACCTTCTCAATGATGGCCTCCCCCTTCTTGCCCGCCCCTACGTCGCGATCGAGGCGGCCGATGCGTGCCGTAGGAAACGCTGTGCGAAGCGTCTCTTCGAGCTTCTCGGTACCGAGTCCGTCGAGCGTCAGCGATGGCGCGCTGCACTTGGGGCAGGCGTTCGGCATCAGTGATTCGTACTCGCAATAGTGACAAATAAGCTTACCGCGTTTGTGGAAGGTGAGCGCGACCGAGCACGACGGGCACTCGACCGTCTTGCCGCACGTGTCGCAGAGGACGCTCGGCGCGAAGCCACGCCGGTTGAGAAACAGAATGGTCTGCTCGCCCGCGGCCAACGTCCGTTCAATCGCGCGATGCATAGGGATGCTCAGGCGGCGATCACCAGTGGGACCTGCGCCCATCCGACGAAGGTCAACCAACTGGACCTTAGGCAGCGTTTGCTCACGTGCGCGCGACGGAAGCACGAGGCGTTCCGCCTTGCCGGACGTCACCATGAACTCGCTCTCGAGCGATGGCGTCGCGCTACCGAGGACACACACGCCGTTTGCGCGGTGAGCTCGCAGGATTGCCATATCGCGGGCGTTGTAGCGAACGCCGTCCTCTTGCTTGAACGACGAGTCGTGCTCTTCGTCGACGACGATGAGGCCCAGTTTGTCGATCGGCGCAAACAGCGCGCTTCGTGCGCCAATCACGACGTTAACCTTGCCTGAGCGAAGCTCGGTCCACATGTGGAGCCGTTCACGCGCGGGCAGCAGAGAGTGCACTACGGCCAGCTCGTCTCCGAAGCGCGCACGAAATCGCGACACAAGCTGTGGGGTAAGGGCGATCTCGGGGACGAGCACGATCGATCCGCGACCCTGCGCCTTCGCGGCGGCGATTGCTTGCAGGTACACCTCAGTTTTGCCCGAGCCGGTGACGCCATGGAGCAAAAAGGTGCTACCGCCTGCGCCGATCGCCGTTGCGAGGCGCTCGCTTGCGCTGCGCTGGGCCGTGGTGAGTTCGGGCGGGCTATCGGCTGCGACCTTCGCGCCGAGGTTGATTCTGGTGACAACGTCTCGCTCCTCGACCCGCAGCAATCCTAGTTCGTCAAGGCGCTTGCATAGCGCGCGCGCGCTTGGCCAGTTGCCTTCAAGGGCTCGGATTGGCGCTTCACCCACTGCGCGAAGGTGGCTCAGGAGCAGTTGCGCTTGTCCTCGCGGCGGACGCGCGTCGCTCTCGCCCATGATAGCGACGGCCCAGCGTTCTGTGAGTCTTGCGACACCCGCTTTCTTTGCCCAAAGTGTCGGCTGCGCGAGGGCCGAGGCCGCGTCCCGTTCAATGGGAGGCAGCGCGAGGCGTACAGCCTCTCCGATCGGCGCGAAGTAGTAATTCGCAAGTTCCTCGATGAAGCTGAGCAGCTCGCGGTCCAGGGCCGGTGTTTGGTCAAGGACTGAGACGATCGACTTGATCTTTCCTGCGGGTGGTTTGTCGTCCGGGCCGAGAACGACACCCATCACGCGCCTCGACCCGAGCGGGCAAACGACGCGCGTACCCGGTTCAAGGCTCGTGTCTGCGCTGTAGCTCAGCGGGTGGTCGATGGGAGCAAGAACGGCGACGCGAACGATGGTCATCGCGAACGCAGCGCCAAAACGATCGCGATCAAGGCAATCGCGATGAGAACGCCAAAGACGAGTGTGTTGGCCTTTGGCGTTCCTGGAGGAGCCATTGGAACGGCTGGAGCCATTGGAACGGGCGGAACGACCGAAACAACCGATGCCGGTGACTCAACAGCGCCGTCGATGGCCACCAAGGTGACGGGGGCACCGGCTCGTTCGAGCGCTAAAACGGCGCGTTCACGAGAGCGCCGCCGTTCGACGATGTCGTCGCCGAAATGGTCACGCATCCACTCGCCAAAGCGAAGCGGGCTGGCGAAGAGCCCGGCGCTCGTCATATAGGCTTCTAGATCGCGCAGCATTTCGCGCGCGGTGGGGTAACGCGCTTCACGATCAGACTGAAGCGCACGGCTGACGACGGCACGAAGCGCGTCTTCTTCGGGAAGACCTCGGGCGGGTAGCTCTGGATGCTCAGCGCGTCTTGCAAGCTCAAGAAGTGACTCGCCGCCTTCGGTGGGGCGGTAGAGCCTTCGGCCAGCGATCAGCTCCCACAGCACAATCCCAGCGGCGAAGACATCCGCGCGCGCGTCGACCTCCTCGCCACGTGCCTGCTCGGGGCTCATGTAGCCGGCCTTTCCCTTCACAAAGTCGTCGTCGCGTTCTTCGCCCGATGCGATCGCGGCGTTGGCTCGTGCGATGCCGAAGTCGCAAACTTTGACCTCACCGTCGACGGAAAGAAGAATGTTCGACGGTGAAACGTCGCAGTGCACAATGCCTAGCGATTCGCCGTCCTCATTTGTGCGGCGATGCGCATAGTCAAGACCCTTGAGCAAGTCAGCAACGGCGTGAAGCGCGAACTCAACGGGCAAGGCGGTCTGCGACTTGGAGCACAGGCGCAAGAGTGCGTTGAGATCGAATCCCTCGACGTACTCCATCGCGATATAGAGGCGATCATCCTCGCGCCCGAGATCGAACACCTGCACGACGTTGGCATGACTGAGGCCGGCTGAGAGCTTGGCCTCGTGCACGAGCATTTCCGCAAAATGGGTGTTGCCGGCGAAGTGGGGAAGGATCTGCTTAATGACCGATAGGCGCACTCCGCCCAGGTCAGTTTGGGCGCGCGCGAGATAGATCTCGGCCATGCCGCCCTTTCCGATGAAATCGAACAAGGTGTAGCGGCCGAAATTGCGCGGCAATGCGGGCTTGTTGCCCAGGGACGGAGCCATCACGATCGCACCACTGTTCCTTGCTGTCCCTCGGCCGGTCAAGTTCGTAAGCGCGTATACTGTCTTCAATGACGTCGTGGTCTCTTGCGATCGCGCGCGGTCACCTGCTTTTTCTCGCGGGTTGCTCGCGAGTTGCGGTGCCGCCCGACTCCCACCCCGACGCGCCGTTCGTTGCAGAAGTGCGCGATGCGGCGCCGGCCAACACCCACACGACCTCACCTCCATGTGCATTCGCGGAGTGCGTTCGTCGACACGAATGGGCGCAGGCTGACGTCGCGTATGGTGCGTTGCCGGACGCTGCGAAGCAGGCACCCGCGGTCGCGATTGCGCGCGCGCGTGTTCTCTTGGGGCTTGGCCGTACGGCCGATGCGCTGACTGTCCTCGACGACATTGAGCCCAAGGCGGGTGCATTCGCCGAGACGCTCCTTCGCGTTCGCGTGGATGCCGTCCGTGCGGATGCCGCATCTTTGCGCCGCCGTCCCGAAGCCGCGAAAGCCGTTGCGTTCACGCTTGCGAAGAGTGACGACGCGAGAGCGCGACTCGAAGCCGTTCCACTACTTGACGATGAGGCGATTGCGGGTTCGATTCTCGACAGGCTGGTCACGGGCGCAAATGTGCCCAAAGATGTTACCATTGCAGCTCGGCGCCTGCGTGTGACTCGAGGCGGCCCACACCGCGAAGCCGACATGCGGTGGCTCTTCATCCGCGCTCCTGCGGTTGCGGATGCCGATCCGACGGAGCCCCTCTCTACGGACGAGTGGATGAGACGAGGTGACGGGTTTGCGCGACAAGGCAACACCGACGCGGCGCTCGCCGCGAATGCCCAGGCCGAGCGGGTGGCGAAGGGTGACGCCGAGAAGCACGCTGTCTTGCGACACCGCGCGTACCTGCTCTACAAGTCTCGCAACCGCTATCTCGAAGCAGCCGAGTTACTCGGCAAGCTTGGCCAAGGTGGCGGTGGCCACAGCGACGAAGATGCGTTTCACGCCGCGCGCGCGCTATCGCGTGCTGACCGTGACGATGAGGCGATCGCCGCCTACAACGCGTTGGCGCGGGCAAGGCCCAAGAGCAAGTGGGGCATGCGTGCCGCGTACTTCGTGGGCTACCTTCGGGCGCTTCACGGAGAGTGGGCGCAATCGGAAATCGCATTGACTCAATTTCTCTCGATGCGTTCCCGCATCCCCGAAGCGCGTGACGCGCAGCGATTTCTAGCGATTGCGGCCTACGCGCAAGAGAAGTGGCTACTCGCGGGCACGCGTTTTCGAGCCGTCGCGCGCGCGACGGGAGTGCCAGATGAGGCCCTTCGTGCTCGCTACCTTGCCGCACTGGCCGATGTGCGCGCAGGCGAACGGGAAGGTCAAGGTGCTTGGCAATCGATCGCCGCAAGCGAGCCGTTCAGCTTTTCCGGCATGATGGCCCGCATGCGCTTGCGTCAAGCAGGCGCGCGTGTTTCGCCGCTCCCTGCGCTCAGTCCGAGGGAACCCGAGGCGACGCTCAGCGCAGCAAGCGCGGCATTGCACGCAGCCGGCCTTGACGACGACGCCGAGGCGATGCTGGAAGCGAAGCTGGGTCGTGTTCCCGTGCGCGAGGCCTGTGCCGCGTACGAAGTGACCGATCGGGCGCATGGTCGCACCGAGCGTTCGGGCGCCATTCCCGACGAGGCGATAGAGCGCGGCGAGAGGTGGGCGTGGTCGTGCCGCTTTCCGTCGCCGTACAAAGTATGGATCAACAACGAGCCGAGAGTGTCGCCCGCACTCGTTTGGTCGGTGATGCGACAAGAGAGCGGGTTCAATCCGCGCGTGACCTCACCTGCGCTCGCGCGCGGTTTACTTCAGGTGGTTGACGATACGGCGAGGGCGACGGAACGGAGTCTCGGCATCGCAGCTGGCGACCTCTATGATCCGAAACACAACATCACAGTCGGCACAAAATATTTAGAAAAGCTCCTTGACCGGTTTAAGGGCCAGGTGCCGCTCGCGGTGGCGGCCTATAACGCAGGTCCTGAGGCGATCGCACGATGGCTCGGACGGACAAAATTGGAGGACCTCGAGGTCTTCGTCGAATTCATCCCGTACCACGAGACCCGTAACTACACCGCCAGGGTGCTCGGCAACTACGCCCGATACCTCTGGCTGACCGAGGGGCGCGAGCTCGAGCTTCCTGCCTCCCTTCGGCCGCTCGATCGCTGAATTGAGCGCCTTGTGTGGACTTCGTGATAGAATGACAGGTCCGTGCTTGGCCTGTTCGTCGCTGCGCTCTGCATCGCCATCAACGGCTTTTTTGTCGCGGCCGAGTTTGCGCTCGTCAAGGTACGTGCCACCAGTGTGCGCGCGCGGGCGACGGCCGGCGATGCCAAGGCCATTGTGGCGCAAGAGATTCTTGAGCGCATCGAACGCTACCTCTCGGTAAGCCAGCTGGGCATCACGGTTGCGAGCCTCGGCCTCGGCTGGGTCGGCGAACCTGCCATCGCGAAGATGATGCACAACCTCGCTGTGAACGTTCTCGAGAGGGAGCCTTCAAAGGGGGTCGAGGTGGGGATCCACGTCACCGCGCTCACGCTGTTGACCTTCGGTCACGTGATCTTCGGCGAGCTGGTGCCCAAGCTGGTTGCGATTCAGCGTTCCGAGCAAACCGCGCTGTACTCAGCGATCCCGCTGCGAGTTGTTTTCCTCGCGTTTCGCCCTGTGCTCTGGGTTCTCGAGGTCACCTCGCGTGCCACCTTGGTTGCGCTCGGGATGGATCCCCGCGCGACCGAGGGCAAGCTCTCCGAGGAAGAAATTGTAGCCATCTTGGCTGCGAGTGTGGCCCACAGCCCTCATGGCATTGAGAAGAGCCGCCTCGTTGAACGCGTTCTGCGGTTTACGCGACGCACAGCGCGCCACTGTATGGTTCCACGGGTTGACGTTGTGTCGATTCCCATTGATACGACAGGCGACCGGGTGCTCGCGCTGATTCGCCAGCACGAGTACTCGCGCATCCTTTTGACGACGAGCGCTTCGCTCGATGACATCGAGGGCTACCTCTACGCCAAAGACATCTTGATGCACGAAAACCCGATTGCGCTGCCCAATATGCGCAGTCTCTGCCGTCGCATCATCTTCGTGCCTGAAACGCGCAGCGCGATCGATGTGCTTCGCGAAATGCAGCGCACGAACTTGCATATCGCCGTGCTGGTTGACGAGTACGGTGGCACCAGCGGAATTGTAACTCTCGAAGACCTATTAGAGGAAATCGTCGGGGAAATCCGCGACGAGACCGACGAGGAGCCGCCGTGCATCACCGCCGTTCCGGGTCTGCCGAACGTGTGGGACGTTGATGCGTCGGTTGCCCTCGAAGAGATTCGCGCGCTTGGGGCTCCCATCCCTGACGCTGAAATCGTTGAGCCTCTCGGAACATTTGTCGTAACGCGCGTCGGACGGCTGCCGCGCCTTGGGGACCGCATTGACCTTGCACCTGGTTGGCGGGCCGAGGTCACGCAGGTCAGTCGCAGGCGAGTGACCCGGGTTCAGGTTCAGCGACTGCAGGTTAAAGAGAACAGCGTGCGCCCCTCGAAACCTGCCCCCTCATAAGCGTCTGGTGTCGCCGATCGTTGGATGGCAACGTCAGTTCACGACGAAGTTGTTGGCCGGGTACTTCTTCGCGGCCGCTTCGAGGGAAGCCTGCACCATGTCGGCGGTGATGACGACGGGAAGTAAATCAAATGTACCGTCAGGAAAGTAGACGACATAGGCCGGGATTCCGTTGCGGTTCAGTCCCTTGTAGAACTTGTCGAGCAGCCGATCGAACTCCTCGTTATCGGCGGTCATGTCGACCTTCAGCGGAAGAACTTGCGTTCGTTTGAGCGCGTTGCGGACGGTATCGGTCTCGAGAATTGCCTTGTCGTTGACCTTGCAGCTCGCACACCATTCGGCGGTAAAATCGATAAAA
>CAMBEV010000106.1 GCA_945865595.1 Nannocystis exedens
TCCCTCTCCCCATGGGAGAGGATCGAGGTGAGGGTCATTCTCGAAGCACCGATTCTCAGCAATTGCGTTCGTGCGGTTCACAAACGGCTGGCGGACTGGGCCTGATCCGACAGGTGTCCTTGCATCCTCTTTTGAAGAAGATGAATTCCCTCACCTCGATCCTCTCCCAGAGGGAGAGGGAGCATGAAATCGAGCGATTTATGGCCCCGTTTGCCGAACAGCACAATGGTCAGTCAGGCGGTGGGGCGCGCGGCCTGTGGGTGCTTCGCCTCCATCACCTTTTTGTACTCGATCGGGATCACTTTCACGAACCGTGACGCGTCCCACTTCGCGAGCAACCTCTGCCCCCTCGCACTACGCGTGAGCCGCACGTGCTCATCGATCAGCGCCTTGACGATCGACTCGTCATCGGCCTCAAGCGCCTCGAGGGTGATCATCTGCGGATTGATGCACGATGCGAAACGGCGGTCTTCGTCGAACACGTACGCAATTCCGCCGCTCATGCCGGCCCCAAAGTTGCGGCCCGTCGCACCGAGAATCACAACCGTGCCGCCGGTCATGTACTCGCAACCATGGTCGCCAACACCCTCGACAACCGCCGTCGCGCCGCTGTTGCGCACCGCGAATCGCTCACCGCCTCGGCCCGCAAAAAAGGCTCGCCCGCTCGTCGCACCGTACATCACCGTGTTGCCAACGATCACGTTCTCATCGGGGCAAAATGTAACACTCGGCGGAGGAAATACCGCGAGCGTGCCTCCCGACAAGCCCTTGCCCACGTAGTCATTCGCGTCGCCCTCGAGCGAGATGAGCATGCCCTTCACGGCAAACGCACCGAAGCTCTGTCCCGCCGTACCCTTCGCTTCGATCGTGATGCGCCCCTCTGGCAGGCCGTCCTTGCCCCAACGCTTGGCGACTTCGCCCGCGAGCATTGCACCGAACGCGCGATCGCTGTTTTGGATGCAGAGCGTTTGCGAAGATGGCTCTCCATACTTGATGCTTACGCGCGCGTTCTCAATGAGCTGGAGATCGGTGATTGAGTCGAGACCGTGCTGTTGCCTTGTCACGCAATAGCGCGGGCCCGCAACGTCAACTTTGTGAAGTACTTTCGAAAAGTCGAGGGTGCGCGCCTTCTCGTGAGCAATGCCCTCGCGCGTGCGAATGCAATCGACACGCCCCACCATCTCATTGACGGTACGGAAGCCGAGATTCGCCATGATGCCACGCAGCTCCTCGGCAACGAAGAATAGGTAATTGATCACGTGCTCAGGGGTGCCTGTGAACCGTTGGCGCAGCACCGGGTCTTGCGTAGCCACACCCACAGGGCACGTATTGAGGTGACACTTGCGCATCATGATGCACCCGGTGGCCACGAGCGGCGCTGTCGCGAAGCCAAACTCTTCGGCGCCAAGCAACGCCGCGAACGCCACGTCGCGACCTGTCTTCAGTTGACCGTCCACCTGCAATCGCACCCGACCGCGCAAGCCATTAAGTAACAACACCTGTTGTGTTTCAGCGAGACCAAGCTCCCATGGCGTACCCGCGTGTTGGATCGACGAGAGCGGCGAAGCGCCTGTTCCGCCGTCGTGGCCGGCGATCGTGATGCCATCTGCGTGTGCTTTTGCAACACCAGCCGCAATGGTGCCCACACCGGATTCGGAAACCAACTTGACGCTTATTCTGGCCTCTGGATTGACGTTCTTCAGATCAAAGATCAACTGGGCGAGGTCCTCGATCGAATAGATGTCGTGGTGCGGCGGCGGCGAGATCAGTGTCACGCCGGGCGTCGAATGCCGAACACGCGCAATCACCGCATCGACTTTGGTCCCAGGAAGTTGACCTCCTTCGCCCGGTTTTGCCCCTTGGGCGATCTTGATCTGCAGCTCATCGGCGTTGACGAGATAGTGGGCCGTGACGCCAAAACGACCACTTGCCACTTGCTTGATCGCGCTGCGCTTCAGATCACCGTTGGGCTCCCTCACAAAACGCGCCTCGTCTTCGCCGCCCTCACCCGTGTTGCTCTTGCCCCCGATGCGATTCATCGCGATCGCCAGCGTTTCATGGGCTTCTTTGCTGATGCTCCCGAAGCTCATCGCGCCGGTGCAGAAACGTTTCACGATCTCCTTCGCGGGCTCGACTTCGTCAAGTGCGATACCGCTCTGTGCGGGCACGAAGTCCCACAGCCCCCGCAGGGTCAGCGGCGCATCGCTCTGGTCGTTGATCAACTTCGCGTACTCCGCGTAGCTCTTGGCGTCTTCGAGGCGCACCGCCTTCTGTAAGGCCGCGACCGAGCTCGGGCTCCAAAGGTGCCTCTCACCCGTCGCACGCCAGGCGTACACGCCGCCGACATCGAGCTCAGCGTCGATCGCACGCGGTGCAAACGCCGCGTGGTGACGCATGAGCGACTCCTTCGCAATCTCGGCCAAACCGATCCCGTCGAGCGGCGAAGCACAACCGACAAAGTAACGCTCTATGATCGCTTTACCAATACCAACCGCCTCGAAAATCTGCGCGCCGTGATAGCTCGAGAGCGTCGAGATGCCCATCTTGGAGAGCACCTTAAGCAGGCCTTTGTTCAAGGCTTTGACGTAATTTTTCTGCGCGTGCTGAACATCGATATCGACCTCGCGAGACGCAACCAGCCCCTGTACCGACTCGAAGGCCAAGTAGGGGTTGACCGCACCGGCGCCAAAGCCAATCAGCAGCGCGACATCAGCGACTTCGCGCGCCTCGCCTGTCTCAACGATGAGCCCCGTGCGCACGCGCTTGCCCGCGCGAATAAGTGCATTGTGCACGCACACGATGGCAAGCAGCGACGGGATGGGGGCGTGCGTGGCGTCAACGCCGCGATCGCTTACAATGATGATGCTGTGGCCGTCGTCAACCGCGCGCTCGGCCGAGTGCGCGAGCGCGTCGAGTGCCCGCTCGAGAGCGTTGCCAGACTCGCGCGCCGTGGCGTCAAAGAGCGCAGGCAACGTGATCGCCTTGAAATCAGCAAATGCGTTTTTCTTGAGTCTTGCGATGTCGTTGTTGCTCAAGATGGGATGTGGCAACTCGAGAAGGCGGGCCTGCTTTGGCGATTCGGTAAGCAAGTTGCCTTCACCGCCGACACACGACACCAGCGACATCACAAGGTCTTCCCGAATCGGATCGATAGGCGGATTGGTGACCTGGGCGAACTGCTGCTTGAAGTAACGAAACAGCAACTGGGGTCGGTCACTCAACACCGCGAGCGGAATGTCGGTTCCCATGCTGCCGGTCGGCTCTTCGCCAATCACCGCCATCGGTGCGAGCAGCACGCCCAGGTCTTCGCGGCTGTAGCCGAACACGCGCTGGAGCCGCTGCCGCTCTTCGTAGCTCATGGAGTAGAGGGAAGGCACTTCAGGCAACTGCGACAGGTCGAGCTTGTTGTCCGCAACCCACTCCGCGTACGGCTGCCGACTCGCAACCTGCAGCTTGATCTCCTCGTCGCCGACAAGGCGACCCTTCGTCACGTCGACGAGGAACATTTTGCCGGGCTGCAGGCGGCCCTTTTCGAGCACGTCTTCGGGTTCAAAGTCGAGAACACCGAGCTCGCTCGCCACGCAAACGTACCCACTCTTGGTCACAATGTATTTCGCCGGTCGCAGGCCATTGCGATCGAGCGTGGCACCGAGCCACTGCCCATCGGTAAAGAGCAGCGCCGCCGGTCCATCCCACGGCTCGATGAGGCCCGCGTGGTACTCGTAGAAGGCGCGCTTCTCGGCGGGCATGTCACTTTGCGTCGCCCACGCTTCCGGCACGAGCATCATCATGACGTGCGGCAGAGACCGGCCTCCCGCAACGAGAAAGTCAACTACGTTGTCCAATGACGCCGAATCGCTTCCGCCAGGCCTGATGATGGGTTTGAAGTCGCCGAGGTGCTCACGGAATGCTTCGCTCTCGAGCATCGCCTCGCGGGCGCTCATCCAATTGGTGTTGCCGCGCAAGGTGTTAATCTCGCCGTTGTGCGCGATCTTTCGGTACGGGTGCGCACGCTCCCAAGTCGGAAACGTGTTCGTCGAGAATCGCGAGTGCACAAGGGCTAGCTGGCTCTTGAAATCATCGGCGCGCAGGTCGACATAAAATTCGCTCAACTTTTCTGGCAACGCGAGACCCTTGTAAACGATGGTGCGCGACGAAAGTGACGAGACGTAGAACTCACCGGGGCCGAACGCCGCGGCGACGAGTCGTCCAGCACGTTTACGAATCGTAAAGAGCACACGCTCGAACACAGGCCCCGGGCACATGCGTCCGACGAACACCTGCATCATCAAGGGCATTGACTGTTGCGCTACCGGTCCCACTGCGCTCGGTTCGATGGGCACCTGTCGCCAGCCGATCACCTTTTGGTTGTGGTAGCGAATCGTCTCCTCGACGAGACGCATCTGCTCGCTGCGCGTGCTCGGGTCGCGTGACAGAAAAAGCTGCCCGACGCCGTAGTCACCGGCGAGTGGCAAGTCGACGCCCACCTTCGCCATAACCCGCTCGAAGTACGCGTGAGGGACCTGCGTGAGGATGCCCGCGCCGTCGCCCGAAAGCGGATCGCTACCGGCCGCCCCTCGATGGGCGAGACGCCGAAGAATTTCGAGCCCCTTCTTAACGATGTCGTGTGACGCGGGCCGTTTCAGCTGAACCACGAAGCCAAGGCCGCACGCGTCGTGCTCGTTTTGTGGATCATAGAGGCCCTGGGCTGGCGGAAGCGACATCGCAACCTAGTGTGCGGCATCTAACGCGACGCGCCAATCGATTCTCCGCATTCACTTTTCGGCGAGCATAATGGCGATGATGCTTCAGCGACTTATCGCGGCTTGCGGCCAAACGGCAGTTCACTCTCTTGACGAAGTGCAAGAGCTCCTCGATGGCACGGCCAAAGGCGAGTTCGTTCTCAACGCCGCTGTTCTTGGCGCCCGCACGACGCAGCTCGGATTCGCGTTTGCTGCCGGCTATCCGCTTGCGGTGCGGAGGCTCACAGGTGACGCTCGGCCCCTTGCACTCGCAGTCACAGAAGCGCGTGGCAACCGGCCCACCGATATCGACACGGTGCTTCGACGCGATGCACATGGATCCGCAACGATCAGTGGCACGAAGACTTTTGTCACGCTCGCGGACCGCGCTTCCCACTGTCTTGTACTCTGCAAAGACGGCGATGCCGCACCGGCAGCTGATGGTCGTGTCGCCCTCCTGCTCGTCCTTGCTCCGCTACGGGCGCACGGCGTTTCGGTCGACATGCTGCCGTCCCTGCCCATCGCGCCCGCAATTGCACATGGCAAAGTTACATTTACAAACACGACCGTCGAGCGAATCTTCGATGGCGACGGCTGGAACGACTACGGGCGACCCTTCCGCACGATCGAAGACGTCGCGGTGATGTCTGCGGCCCTCGGGATGGCATTCCGCATCACGTTCCAAAGCGCGCCCACGCTTGCAGCGCGTGCCATCGCGATACTCGCCGCGTTGCGAGACGTGGAGCGCCTCGGCTTCAGCGATCGTGAAGCGCACGTGCTCTTGTCGGGTGCGCTCGCCCTTGCGACGCCTTTGCTCGCAGACGTGTGCCGGGCTGCATCCGACGATGTGCGCATAGAGCTTGAGCGCGACCTTCCGCTCTTGTCGATTGCGACCAGGGCACGCGAAGCTCGAACCGCCCGCGCGTGGCAATCGTTCTCATAAGGCGCGTTACCCATGCCCACGATCGTCAACATTGCGGACATTGCCGATCCACGCATCGAGGCGTACCGGAACATTCAAGAGCGAGACCTCGTCGGTAGGCAGGCGCGATTCATCGCAGAAGGCGCCGTCGTGCTGGACCACCTGTGCTCACCGAGGTCGCGTTTCAAACTTGAGTCCGTACTCCTTGAGTCGCGCAGGTTGGATGCGATGCGGCCCTCGCTGGAACAATTGTCAAGCGACGTACCCGTCTACCTTCTTGACCAACGCCACCTCGACGCCGTTGCAGGATTTCACCTGCACCGCGGCATCTTGGGCATCGGGCTGCGTGGAGAGCCTCGCGACGCGAACGTACTGCTCGGGAACACCAACCTCGCCGTCTGCGTCGAAGGCATCGCCAACCACGACAACATGGGTGGGATCTTTCGCAACGCAGCGGCGTTCGGCGCAGGCGCGGTGCTCTATGACGAGACGAGCTGCGACCCGCTTTACCGCAAGGCGATTCGCGTGTCGGTCGGCGCATCGCTGCTTGTGCCTTTCGCCAACGCCGGCACCACGGACGATATGCTCGACGCCCTCGAGCGCCACGGCTTCGTGACGCTCGCGCTTACGCCTCGTTCCGACGCAGAGGAGATCGAGGTTGCGATTGCGTCGCTCAAAGGGAAACGCATCGCACTGCTTCTCGGATCCGAAGAACCAGGTCTCAGTGCACTCGCCCTTGACCGCGCAAGACCCGTCCGCATCGCGATGAAGCCTGGTTTTGACTCGCTCAACGTCGCGGTCGCGTGCGGCATTGCGCTCCACGCGGTGGTAAGGGTTGACGGGTGAAATAAATTCGCACCTGCTACCTGGCGCGCGTCGCCATGCGTGCTATCCCGGCGCCCCTCTAGGGGAACCGATGAAAAGATTGATTGGGTTAGGGCTGAGCGCGTACCTCGGATGTTCAGGCGCTGCGGACGAAAGCGATGCGAACCACGACGAAGCCGCGGCCACCGCTGGCCCAGTCACCGCCGAAACCACCACGGTCAGCGGCACCGAGCTCAACGTTCGGGCTGGCCTCATGACCGTTTGGGTCGATGCCATCGCGCTGCCTGCCCTGCAAGGCGGCGCGCAGGTCGTCCGCATCACCGGCCGAGCGAGCCGCAACCTTGCCAGCGCTTTCAGCTTCGTGCCCGACGACGCCTACGGCGTGGCCAAACTTGTTGGCAAGCGCGGCTTCGAAGTGGTGCTCACCACGCCGAGCGAGCAAAACACGCTCCTCTCGGGCGGCGGCATTCTCGTGGACCTGGTGCCTGCATCCGCCAAGAAAGAGCACTACACCGCGCAAATCGCGCTCGAGCCACGCTTTGTGCGCTTTACGGGCAGCAACAAAATCTTCGTTCTCGAACCTGTCAAGCCCATTTACTACCGCGATGGCGTAACCAACCTTCGCTACCGCGGCTCGGCGTCGCTGCAGGGCTACACAGCTTCGTTCAGCGCGTTCGCCGACGACGACGGAGACCCCGTCGTGACCAAAGTGTCTTCACAGCGTTACCAATTCGACTGGACCTTCGCCAAGCTCATGCTCGCGATCGATCCGCCGAAAGATCCGGTCCACTTTGCCGCAATGGTCAACGGGCTGAACTACACGAAAGACGCAGCCATCGGCCTCGGCGTATCGACAGTGGGGTTGACCACCGCCGACCCCTACGCGGTGTGGCCAACGGCCCAGTGCGACAAGGCCGTGAGCGCGTGCGTCAAGGGCAAGCCCGCGGGCACCGTCGATTACGCCGATTGCGGCTCGTATCGGCAGGTCAGCAGGTGCCTTCCGCTCTGACTCAGCGGCCGCGTGCGACCGTGCGGTCGCAGGTCACCCATGATGGTACGGCTCGCCCTTGCGAATCGTCATCGCCCGATACAGCTGCTCCATCAGCAGCAATCGCGCAATGCGGTGCGGAAACGTCATGCGCGAAAATGAGAGCGTTTCGTCCGCTCTCTTGACCAACTCGCCCGGCAGGCCATCGGCGCCGCCAATGAGAAATGCAACATCGACTGCGCGATTTGCAAGCACATCGAGGCGCGATGCCAGCTCTTCGCTCGAGCGCATTGTGCCGTCGATGGTCAGCGCAACCACATAGTCGCGCGGACCGAGCACCTTCGCGATGGCCTGCGAAACTTGAGGCCCCGCGCCGTCTTTGACCTCGACCTCCGAGACCGGCGCGTAGTGCCCAAGGCGCTTTGCGTACTCATCGATCGCGGCGCGAATCGTGGGCTCCTTGACGCGACCTACGGCGATGACTTTGAATCGCATGGCGCCCTGTCATAGCAGCCATAGAAGCAACCACGAGAGGCCCTGGCCGAGCGAGGCGTGTGCGGGTAGAGTGCGGAGAGACGCACGGGTGGCGAAATTGGCAGACGCAGCGGATTTAGGTTCCGCCGCCGTAAGGCGTGGGGGTTCAAGTCCCTTCCCGTGCACTCCGTAGAACTTGGACGACCGATAAGCGCGTTGCCGCTTCCTGCGCACGGTTTGGACATTTTGCGATTTCGCTACCGAGTGGTACAGACCCTTGTTTCGTGGTCCTCGCGGCGGGTGACCGCCCTCACGACTGAATACCGGGAGCATGATTTTCGAGCGTTTTGAAGGATGGTGTAGGCGCGCGGCGGGTCGGCTGGCAGGCCGCCGTCCCATCTCGGGCGCTCTGCTGATTGCATGCCTCTGGGTCAATCAGGGGTTGCCCAGCCGCGACTATCAGGTGCTTCGGCAAGTCGTTCTCGAAGACCGTGCTGCGCATCCGTTCCTGTGGATGTACCAGTCCGTGGCGCACCTCTACGGCCGATCAGGCGACGAGGAGCTCTATTATAGCACCCTCGCGGCGATCGCCGGTCGGGTGCCCTACGGTAGCCCCATCAACCATCATCGCGGCGCAATCGTACCCGAAGCGTTTCGGCGTCAAGCCCCACCTGCCGATGGGAAGTGGCACATGCCCTACCGCGACGTGGCGATGGAATACCCCGTGATGGCGTTGCCATTTATCGCGCTCCCGTTCTTCCTGTCGAACAGCTTTCTAGGCTTCAGCCTTTTGTTTGGCGCCTTGA
This sequence comes from Nannocystis exedens, assembly GCA_945865595.1. Classification (GTDB taxonomy): domain Bacteria; phylum Myxococcota_A; class Polyangia; order Polyangiales; family Polyangiaceae; genus JAHFDX01. The sequence goes on from CAMBEV010000106.1 coordinate 8,758, forward strand.
TGGGCCTGTGCCTTTGGCTCTCAACGCGGACGCTCCTTCGCGATGAAAGTAAAGAAGATTACACGTTCGGGTTCTTGACGTTCATCGCGTTGCTGCTTGCGCACGGAGGGCTCGCCGTGCAGCGCCTCGACGCAGCTCCTGCGCTCTTTGTGGCCATCGCGACGTGGGCAGCGATTCGCAAGAGGCCCGTCGCTCTCGGCGTCGCCTTGGGCGCGGCCGTGGCTTCAAAATTCCTCCCTGCGCTCTTGCTTGGGCCGCTGCTGATGGTGCTGCCCGAATTGCGAAAACCGAAGGCATTAGTCGCGCTCGGGTCATCACTGGCACTTGCCGTTGTGGTGGGTCTCGGCCCGATGGAACTCCTGCATCGTGGAAGCATCGCGTCGGTGCTCGGATTTCATGGTCACCGCGGTTTACAGATCGAATCGACCGGCGCACTCATTCAGAGCGTCGTGCAAGTGCTCATCGGCGAACCTGCGAACCACGCGGTGCACAGTTTCGGCTCCTTCAACTACGACGGCGTCGCGGCCGACACGATCGCTTGGTTTTGCGGTCCTTTGACCGTTCTCGCGACGCTCATGTGGATGCTCATGCTCCTTCGTCAGAAGCCCCCCGCAACCGAAAGCGATCGGCGCGACCGCATCATCGTTGCGGTCCTGGGTGGCCTCACGATCCAATGGCTCTTCAGCAAGGTGTTCTCGCCTCAGTATCTGACCTGGGGCATCCCACTGGTCGCTGCGCTGACCGCATCGCGGTGGAGGCGTCTTCGCGGTCTCTTTATCGCGACGCTGCTGATGACGCAGTACTTCTTTCGGTATGCCTACGACGACCTGATCCAGCAGCAACCGAGCTCCATCGCAATGGTCTGCATAAGGCAGGCTCTCCTGGTCTTGATGCTGTACGAGCTTGCGCAGCGACTCGCGCCAGACCGTGCGTTGGCACTTGCTGCTTCCCACGAACCTAGCGGAGCCGACATGGTCAACCCGGTTCACGCTATCGCCGAGCATCGGAGCGGCGAAGCCGGAGGCATCGGGTGAGGGACGACCGCACCCTGCTCGCCCTCCTGACGCTTGTACTCTTTGTCGCCGGCTCCTGGGGCGTGTGGGGAGTCGACGTTCCCCCGTACCAAGACATCCCCGACCACTTGGCGACGATCACGGTTCTGCTGCACCCGAGCGACTATCCAGAGTTTGTCTCGAACGGTCTGCTGAAGACGAACTCAATATTCATCATCTTCGGTTACGTTTTGGGCCCGCTCGTCGGTGTCAAGTCCGTAGCCAAAGCCTTCGCGCTCCTC
>CAMBEV010000107.1 GCA_945865595.1 Nannocystis exedens
GTCATTGCTCATCGTGTCGATGGGCGGAAGGCGCGCGGGCTTTGTTGTTGACCGTTTGCTTGGCCAAGAGAGCATCGTGATCAAACCGCTTGGCAAGACGCTCCACGACGCGCGCAATGTTGCAGGCGCGGCCGAGCTCGGTGACCAGCGACTCGTGTTGGTGCTCGACACCAGTACCTTGATCGATGAAGTGTTCGCGGGCGCCCGCGATGGCCGATCGCAAAGAGGTCTTGTCGGATGAGCACCCTCGCGCGGGTAGAGTTCCTCGGCTTTACGGTTCAAAATGAAACTTATGCGGTTTCAATTGAGAGTGTCGTCGAGATCCTTCGCCAAACGAACGTAACCCCTGTGCCGCGCGCGGGGCGCCACGTCGAGGGCGTTCTCAGCGTGCGCGGGCGGCTGGTGACGGTCGTGTCGATGCGGGCGCTTCTCGGTCTCACGCGCGCGCCCGTCGAACGAAAGACCCGCATCCTGCTCAGCAACATCAACGCCGAAACCGTCGGGTTTGTTGTCGATTCTGTGCTCCAAGTGTTTCACCTCGCGCCTGACATGTTTGAGCCTCCCGAGGTGCTCTCGAACGATCCACCCGCGCACTGGCTTGGCATCGCGCGGACCGCCTCGGAGGTCCTGACGCTCGTCGATCTTGGTCGTCTCCTGTTGCCGGTTGCCCATCGGGTCGAGGATTGACCATGCGCCGATCGGTGGAAGCACGTCGGTATGTTGGGTTTCGCGTGGGGGCGGTCGAATACGCCTTGCCGATCGACGACGTCGTGCAGGTGGTGAGGCCGCTTGTCCTCATCGAGGCGCCCGCGACCGTGCGAGAGGCGATTGGTCTCGCGAGATTTCGCGATTCCGTCATTCCGGTCCTCGACCTTCGGTTGCGGTTCCACGCGGCAGTAACGACATCGTCAATGTGGTTGATTATCAACAGCGACACGGACCGGGTTGCGCTCGTGGTTGATGTCGTCACCGCCGTTTTCGGAACGCCCCGCGAAGAATTGCGTGCGGCTCCTCCGGCCACTGGAGAGGCCCTTGGTTGCGAGGTGATCGGAGTCATTGCGCGCGGCGAGGTGAATGTGATCCTGATCGACTTGCGCGGGCTTGTGCAACTCGCGCACGGCAAACCCAAGCTCCCGGTATCGGCGAGGAAACCTCTGCCGGGCCCTGCAGAACGCGGATAGCATCGCCCTTGTGGTAGGTGCTCGCGTTCGCGTTTTGGTCGTTGACGATTCCGCGTTCAATCGGCGCGTGATCGCTGACGCGCTCTCTCTCGATCCCGAGTTTGAAGTGGTCGGACGCGCGGGCGATGGCGAAGAAGCGCTCAAGCAGGCGTTGCTCTTGAAGCCAGACGTGATCAGTCTCGATCTCGAGATGCCCAAGATGGACGGGTTTTCTTTCCTGCGCCTCTTGATGGCTCGAATGCCAATTCCGGTCATCGTTTTTTCGTCTTACGCACAACGTGAGAACATTCTCAAAGCGCTCGAATTGGGCGCTCTCGACTTCGTACCCAAACCTGATCGATTGGGACCCGAGCACGGCAGTCACGTCGAAGAGCTGATCGAGAAGCTGCGGCTCGCGCGGTCCGTGCGTCCAAGTTTGATCGGGCGTAACTCAATGCGTCGCGCGAGCAGCAATTGGGCGCCCGTGGAAACGCCTGGCGTTGAAGTTCCCATATCGCCACCTGAGACCTTGGTCGCGATAGCGAGCTCCACCGGCGGGCCGACGGCTCTGCTCGCGGTCTTTGCGCGCCTCAAACGCACCGCGCGCGCAGCGTTTGTGATTGCACAGCACATGCCAGACAAGTTTACGCGCACGTTCGCGGAGCGTCTTGCTCGGCAAGGCGGCGTGTCTGTGAGCGAAGCGCAAGAAGGCGACGAACTCGTTGCGGCCAGTGGCTTCGTCTGCCCGGGTCGTCATTGTGTTGACCTCGGCGATCTTTCGAAGCGTCCGAGCTTCACATTGCGCGTGCTTCAACCAAGCAGCGAAGATCGGTACGTGCCCAGTGGCGACCGACTCTTTCGGAGTGTTGCTGGCGCCGGCATGCCCACCGTAGGCGTGATCTTGAGTGGCATGGGTGACGACGGTCTCGAAGGGGCGAGAGCCATTCGCGACGCTGGTGGCATGGTGATTTGCGAATCCGAAGAGACAGCCGCTGTGAACGGCATGCCGCAGGCGGTGGTGCGCGCCGGGCTTGCGTCCGAAGTGTGGCCGTTACCCGAGATCGCGGACTATCTCGCGACGCTTTGATACGCTTGCCGGTATGCCAGAAGACAAAGAGCTCTCGAGGTTGCTCGAACTTGCCGACCGCATGGTGGCGCGCGCAGTCAGCGGGGGCGCGACCATCGCCGAATGTGTTGCCCGGTCGGGCGCTGAACTCTCTGCGAAGGTTCGGCTCGGTGAACCTGAGTTGGTAGAAGAAGCGGGCCACCGTTCACTCGGCATGCGGGTGATGAAAGGCCAACGGGTTGCAACGACATCGACAAGCGACTTGACTGAAAGCGGCCTTGATCGCTTTGTTCAAGACGCGCTTGAGCTCGCCGAACTTTCGCAAGAAGACCCGTTTGCCGGGCCCGCGAAGGCAGAGCTTCTGTGCGATCCATCGCGCTTGCCCGATCTGCAGCTTTACGATCCGGCCGGTGGAACTGTCGACGCAGCCACCGCGGTTGCTCTCGCAAAAGAGGGAGAGGCAGCGGCGCGCGCGTTCGATCCGCGCATCAGCAACAGCGAGGGCGCAACGTTTGGACGTACGGCGGGCGCCGTCGCGATCGCGCTGTCGAGCGGATTTCGCGCGGCGTATCACGGCTCGTACACCTCGCTTAGCGTTGTCCCCGTCGCTTCCGACGAGGGCGGCAAGAAACGCCGTGGGCACCACTGGTCGGCAAAGCGCTTTTTGGCCGATCTCGACTCTCCAACGTTCGTGGGCGAAGAAGCCGCGCGTCGCACGTTGCGTAAGCTCGGCGCACGCACGGTTGCGACTTGTGAAGTGCCCGTCGTGTTCGATCCTGATGCCGCACGGGGTCTCCTCGGCATGTTTGCGGGTTGCATCATGGGCGGGAGCATATGGCGCAAGTCGAGTTACCTTTGCGATCGCGAAGGGGGCGTCGTGGCGAGCAACATTGTCAATATGATTGACGACCCGCTGATCCCTCGCGCGCCGGGGTCGCGTCCATTCGACGGCGAAGGCCTTGCCAGTCGGCGCAACGTCGTCGTCGAGAACGGTGTCCTTCGCACCTACCTCTGCGACAGCTATTCGGCCCGCAAATTGAAGCGCGAGAGTACGGGTAACGCTGCACGTGGCGGAGGAGCCGGTGTGGGTGCGAGCACGACGAACTTCGTGTTGCGACCCGGAAACACGGCCCCCGAAGCGATCATCAAAGACACAACGCGTGGCCTCTACGTCACGGAGATGATGGGTTTCGGATTCAACGCTGTGACGGGCGACTTTTCGCGCGGCGCTTCGGGTTTCTGGATCGAAAATGGTGAACTTGCTTACCCGGTAAGCGAAGTAACCATCTCGCTGAACTTCAATGACCTCTGGCAGAGCATCGACGTGGTGGGCAGCGACCTCGACTTGCGCAGTTCAACCGCATCGCCCACGTTCCGCGTGGCCAAGATGACCGTTGCAGGTGGCGCTTCGCCATGACGCCCGACGAGTTGAAGGCGCTGCGCAAAGACCTCGGCTGCACTGCGAAGGAACTCGCGGGTGCGCTCGACCTGGAGCAGAAGACGGTCCTCGCCTGGGAAAAAGGAGAGCTCTTTCCGACCAAGCCGTACATCGACAAGATGAACGTGCTGCATGCGAAGGGGCCCGCCGCAATTCCGCGCAAGGCTCGTGGCCCCGAGCCGATGAAGGTGCTTTCGGACCCGGCGTTGTGGCTCCTCATTCGGAAGATCGTGGCACACAAGAAGTTGCGCGATGAGGTGACGAAGCTTGCGGCGGCGTACGATGATCCGGCGGTGGACGACGAGGGTTAGGGCGTTTGACCGTTCGAACGCGCAACTTCTGTCGAGCGCTCACGAACGCCGTCCGGGTCAAGCAGCAGCGTCCCCTCGCGAAGCGCGGTCTCTATGATCTGGAGCACGAGTTCGGCCTCAACGCTCGCTTGCCGCTCACCCTGAGAGGATAGCACCCCATCAGAGGCAGCTACTCGGATCGGCGATCGCGCACTTGCCGCCGAGGCAGCCGCCGAACGTGTCGCACAGCGCGCTCGATGCGGTGCATGTTGCTCCGTCGGCCGTCGGTGCCTTGCACTTGCCGCTGCTGCAGCTGCCCTTCTCGCACTGATGCGTCGTGTCGCAGCTCTCGCCGATGCCGACCCATGTGTAGGCGAGGCACTTCTTGTCTAACCCGCAAACGAGATTCGGGAAGCAGCGATACGCCACGCACGCGTCGCCTTCGTTGCGCGGCAAGGGCACGCAAGTGTCCGTCGTGCTGTCACACTCGAGTCGCCCTGTGCAGCTTGCAACCTGGCTTCCGCACGTGCCTCCCACAGCCGATCGCGAAACCGCTGTGCACACGCCCTTAACGCACGCGTTGCTCGTCGCGCAGTACACGCCGTTGCCGCACGCTTGGCCCGTTGCAACGGTTGCGGCGCACGCGCCACATGGCTCGCCGCCGCTGCCAGGAAGGACGCACGTGGAGCTCGCACACTGCGTGTTGCTGCCGCAGCTCTCGGTCGGCGTGCGCGATCCCGCGATCGCTTCGCAGGCTTCGCTCAACTTGTCGTCACACCCGAGGCTGGTCGAAAGCATTGCGCATGCTTGGAGCGACGCGACCGACTGCGCATTCCCCGGCGCCATGACGCGCCCGACACACGCCGTTGCCGAACGCGAGCGAAGTTCAGCCGCACGCGCGGGGCTTCGGTCGGGTACGCCACAGCGCTTGCCCAGGCTTACTTCGGCGTCCCAAAGTTGCTCGCAGGCGGCTTGCACCTCGGCGCGTGCCTTTGCGCCTGTGGGGGAGCCTGTGTCGCCCGCAGTAGCGTCAGGTGGACTTGTGGGCGGCTCGGTTCCGGCGTCGCCAGCGTCCGTCAAGTTGCTTGTCGAAGAAGAGGCGCACCCGGTTGCAAATGGCGCGAGTGGCGCGAGCGCTATGAAGGGAAGAAGGGTTCGCAGCATCCGCTAGCTCTGCTCCACAACAGGTCGCCACGGCGGCGACGTGTCTGCCTGGTCCAGATCGTCAACACTGTTGACCGTGTTGTCTGTCTCGAAGTTGCGATTTTCGATCTCGTCCACAGGCTCTGCACCAACGGGTGGTGGCGCACGGTCGGTAGCTGAAGCTTCGGAGGTGAACGGCTCCGGATCCACGGCATCTCCGAGCTCGCGTTCGACGACCCGCATCGAGTCCTCATTGAGTTCGGTGAACTCTTTGAGCGTCGGCATATCTTTCAGCGACTTGAGGCCGAAGAATTCGAGAAACTGGGGAGTCGTTCCGTAGAGCAGCGGCCTGCCGGGTTCGTCCTTCTTGCCGAGGATGCGGACGAGGTCGCGTTCAAGCAACATCTTCAGGGTGGCGCCAGAATCGACGCCACGGATCTCATCGATCTCAGGGCGCGTGATGGGCTGGCGATACGCGAGAATGGCAAGCGTTTCGAGCTGCGGTCGCGACATCTTCACGGGTTTCTGCTTGGTGAGATCGCGAACGAACGGGGAGAACGCAGCGTTCGTTCGAAACAGCCAACCGCCCGCCACTTCGTCGAGCAAGATTCCGCGATTGGCATACTCGGCCTTCAGTTCGACCAGCAGGTCTTGTACTTCTTTCACGGGTGCCACCGCCGTTTTGGCGAGCTCATGGGCCTTGATCGGCCTGTCGCTCACGAACCCACGCGACTCGAGCAGGCCTTTCAAATGTCGCCGCGTGACGTCGCCATGGGCCGACGTAATCGGTTCATCTTCTTGACCAAGCGCAAGAGACTCCGAGTCTTGACCAAGCGCGAATGCGTCGTCCATCGCGTCGCCAAGCACTTCGAAGGCGGTCGCGCTCTCTATCGGCGTATCGCCCAGGACTTGCGCGGTAGGCGATGCCTGGGTCGGTTCGTCGTGTTCGTGGTTCATCAGGCGTCGCCCCCCTCGAGCGAAAGCGACACGGGCAGTTCAAGCTCAACCCCGCCCTCCGCCAGTTCAACATACAGAGGTCCCAGCGGGTCTGTTTGATAGAGACGTGTCATCTTCAGTCGCGTCATCTCGAGGCAAGCCAAGAACGTGATCACCAGATCGAACTTGGTGGTGAGGCCCGAGAAGAGTTCTTCGAACAGCACGCGAGGTCGGACCTTCAGCGCATCCGCAAGCTCGTGAATGCGATCGGTAATGCTGATGCGATCAGCCACGATGTCGTGTGTGAGGTGCACCTTTGATTTTGCCAACACGTGCTGAAACGCTTCGACGAGCGAAAACAGCGGCACTTCCGCGAGCGGAGCCATCCCGGTGTGGATTGCTTCTTCGACCTGTGCGCCGCGAAAGAACACGTCTTGCCCTGCGATGCCACGCGCAGCCAGTCGGGCACCGGCATCCTTGTATTTTTGATATTCGAGCAAGCGACGGATAAGCGCTTCGCGCGGATCGATTTCTTCTTCGAGCCCTGTGTCGTCTTCCTGCCCTGGCGGTGGCGCCGGCAGGAGCATTTTCGACTTGATGTGTGCAAGCGTGGCGGCCATCACGAGGTACTCACCCGCGATGTCGAGGTCCATCAGCTGCATGACAGCGAGATACTCAAGATACTTGCCCGTTACGAAGCTGATCGGGATGTCAAGAATGTTGAGTTCGTGCTTCTGACAAAGATGAAGCAGAAGATCGAGCGGCCCCTCGAACATGGGAAGGTGCACTGAATAGGCACCCTCGATAGGACCATTTTCAAGGACGTTGTCCGGCGGGCCCGCCTTCTCTCGCCCGGCCTTTTGCTTCTGCGTCTTCGCTTGTAAACCCACGCGCGCAAAGTAGACGCTTGTTTTCCTCAAAGGCAACCCGCCTTTTCCAGACCAGGGTATTCTTGGGGGCTGAGGAAACAAGCAGGGCCGATGGGAGGCGTCACGAGCGTGTTGCAAAAAACGGGGAAACGCTGCCCAAAGTGCGGGCAGACGTACCCTATCGGCGCGGCGTTTTGCTCAACCGACGGGACAGCGCTCAGCGAGACATCGCTTGAGTCCGATACGTACCTTGGCCGCAAGATCCTTGATCAGATAGAAATCGTGGAGCTGATCGGCTCGGGCGCCATGGGTCGCGTCTACCGGGCGATCCAGCACGGTATGGACCGCGACGTCGCGGTGAAGATCCTGAGGCGCGAGCTCAGCGCGAACCCGCAGCTGGTTGCGCGCTTTCAGCGGGAAGCCAAGGTTGCCTCACGCTTGCAACACCCCAACGTGGTGCACGCTCACCTCAGCGCGCAGCTGCCCGACGGGGCGCTGTGCATCGTGATGGAGTACCTGAACGGCATTTCGCTGCACGAAGCGCTGGTGGAGCAGAGCCAGATGGCGGTCGCACGGGCGCTTCACATCGTGCTCCAGGCGGCTGACGCAATCGGCGAAGCGCACGCGAACGGTATCGTGCATCGCGACATCAAGCCTGAGAACATCATGCTCATCCGGCGAGGCGCGAACCCTGATTTCGTCAAGGTGCTTGACTTCGGTGTCGCGCGTCTCAGTTGGGGTGAGCAATCGATGGCGACGCAAGCGGGGCTCATTTTCGGCACCGCTCGCTACGTCTCCCCCGAGGGTGCGCAAGGCCAGCAGGTGGGTCCAGAGGGCGACGTCTATTCGCTCGCGACGCTCACTTATCAGCTTCTTAGCGGTCGCACGCCGTTCGATGCAGACCAGGCGGTTGGCCTTCTCATCTGTCAGATTCACGACACGCCGCCCGAGCTTCTTTCGTTACCCGATACGTTACATATACCAGCCGCGGTCGCGAACGTTGTGATGCGCAACCTTGCAAAACGGCCGAGCGATCGTGCTCCAGATGCGCGGGCCTTCGGGCAGGCGCTCGCCGACGCGGCTTTCGCTTCGGGCATCGATGCGACGAAGCTCGCAGGCGGCGTGTTCGGCAATGCGCACGCGAGCATGAGCGCGTCGCGCGCGCTTGCACGGACGAGCGTTGCTTCGGAGCCTTCGCCCGCGCCGCGATCTCTCGTTTCACGGGCGCTCGAGGCGACTCTCGACGAAGGCGCAGCGGTCAACGCCTCCGCGAGTCATCCTCCGCTCGCGCCGCCGCCCGGCCCCACGGACAGGCGCACGCGCCGCCGCAAGAATGCCCTCGTCAAACGTGCGGCTGCGATCATCGCTGCGTGCTTCGTTCTGGGTGGCGCGGGTGCGCTCGCACTCTCGACCCAATTTGGACTCGTCAGTAAGTCACCGAAGAGCGACGTTGCACGAGAGATAGCGCGCGCCAACGATGCACTTCTTCATCATCGGTACGATGCACCACCACGCAATTGCGTGCGCGACATCACGCGCGAGGGCCTCGCGAAGTGGCCCAACGAACCAGGGCTGCTGCGGGTGCGCCACCTCGCGGCGGACGATTCGGTGCAAGAGGCTCGCAATCGGCGGTTCGGAGGTGACCTCGAGGAGGCGCGCCGTCTGGTGCAGCTTGCGCGCGAACTTCACCCCGAAGAGCGTGATTCGTTGGACCTCGAGGCTGACATCGAGAGGGACCGCGCGCTCATCCTCTCGGGCGAAACAAAGATGCTCCGCGGGACCGTCCGTGTGGGCGTTCGTTTCCGCTCCGGGCAGGGCACGGCAGACCGCGGCACGTTTCGCGTGACCGCGCTCAAAACCAAGGATCTCAAGGAGCTTGAGCTCACGGTGAGCGGTGGTGGGCTGCAGAAGCCGAGTACCCTGCCTATGCGGTTCGAAGGCGGCTACTGGACGACCGACTATGCCTTTCCGAGCGAAGGTGTGTACGACATCACCGTCAACGGCATTGACGGTACTGGTGCGAAGCTTCAGGCGTCGCGCCAGGTGACCATCGATCGCTAGAAGTCTGTCGGCCCCTCACTTTGGCGCTGATTCGTCCTTGTCGTCAGTAGACTTGGGTGCTTCGTCGTCGCTGCTTGCAGCGTCGCCTACGATCTTGAACTCGACGCGTCGATTGGCCGCGCGGCCTTCGTTCGTCTTGTTCTCGCCGATGGGCTTGGTCAGACCGTACCCCTCCGAGGTGAGTCGAGCGTTCGCAATACCGTGATCGACGAGCCACTTCTTGACAGATGCGGCACGCTTCCGCGAGAGGTCCAGGTTGTAAGCTGCGCTGGCGACGTTGTCGGTGTGGCCTTCGACCGATATCGATTTGATGCTCGGCGTGACCTTGAGCAAATCGACAACTTCCTGAAGCATCGCGAAGCTGGCCGGTAGAATTGTAGCTGATCCGGTTGCGAATTTGACCTGGTGCAAAACACGCACCTGCGACTTTTCAAGCACGATGAGCGTTGGGCAGCCGTTCTTTGTCGGATCGTCGTTCGCCTTGCCTGGAACTCGTGGGCACGCGTCTTTTTCATCGAGAATGCCGTCGTTGTCGACGTCCTTTTCGGGGCACCCATCCTCGTCGTCGATACCGTCTTTGTCTTCAGGTTCGTCGGGACATTTGTCGTCCACGTCGAGGATGCCGTCGCCATCGCGGTCAGGTGGCGACGGGCACCCGTCGGTTGGATCAGGATCTTTACCATCTTCTTTTTCGAGCGGGCAGGGGTCCACGCTGTCAGGTACGCCGTCGCCGTCGGTATCGCGGCCCGCGCCGAGAATGCCCTTCTTGAAGCGCTCTTGCGGAGGCGCCATGGTTGGCCTGCTGTCTTCGATCGGGAAGGAGGTTCCGATGGTCGCGAGGACCCGGAGGTCGGGAGCGCCATAGCCGCCGAGGATGCGTGTTCCTGCACCTGCGCCAGTCCACCAACGGCCGTGCGGACCGAACTTCATGCGGAACTCGCCGTTCCATTCGATGGGGGTCGTTTGGTACTTGAAC
>CAMBEV010000108.1 GCA_945865595.1 Nannocystis exedens
GGGGAAGGCGCGCGCGCGACCCTCACTCGTTCATCGTGACATTTCCCCACAAGGTAGGAAATTGTTCGCCCGCAACAGCTGCGCCACACTCCTTCACCACCCCTGTAGTTCGTTCAGATCTCGCGTTGGCGATGGTAGCGTTCCTACCCGATGGATCTTTCGCTGTCCGAAGAACAGAAGATGATTCTCCAAACGGCGCGCGAGTTTGCCGCTCGCGAAATCGCGCCGAAGGCCGCTGAGCTCGATAAAACGGGACGGTGGCCACAAGAGATTGTCAATCAACTTGCCGAACTCGGTTTCATGGGCGTGGCGATTCCCGAAGCGTACGGCGGTGCAGGCCTTGACGCTCTTTGCTACGCGATCGCGATGGAAGAGATCAGCGCAGCGTGTGCCTCATGCGGCGTGATCATGAGCGTGAACAATTCGCTCTTTTGCGATCCGCTCTACAAGTTCGGCACCGACGATCAGAAGAAGAACATCCTGACGCCAGTCGCGAGCGGCAAGAAGCTTGGCTGTTTCGGGCTCACCGAACCGATGAGTGGTTCCGACGCCCAGACGATGAGCACCAACGCCGTCAAGGTCAGTGACGGCTGGGTGATCAACGGCGCAAAGAACTGGATCACCAATGGTCCCCACGCCGATTACATTTTGGTCTTCGCGGTCACCGATCGCGTCGAGGCACCGGGCAAGCCGTCGCGCGTGAAGCACACGGCGTTCGTCGTCCCTCGCGGAACGCCTGGCTACACGCAAAACGCGCGCGATCACAAACTCGGTATTCACGCGGCGCACTCGTGCACCGTGTTTTTCGAAAATTGCCACGTGCCCGACTCGGCTGTCGTTGGTAACGTCGGGGAAGGCTTCAAAGTCGCGATGGCCACGCTCGATGGCGGCCGAATCGGCATCGCAGCGCAAGCGCTTGGCATCGGCCGCGCTGCACTCGAGACCTCGCTCGGGTACGCGAAGGAGCGCAAGAGTTTCGGCGTGCCCATTTCGCAACATCAAGCGATCCAATTCAAGCTCGCTGACATGGCGGTCGAACTCGACGCAGCACGACTGCTGACTTGGCGTGCCGCCGCAATGAAGGACCAAGGCGTTCGTCACACGCTCGAAAGTGCCGAAGCCAAGCTCTACGCGAGCGAGATGTCCACGCGCGTCGCCCACCGTGCAATTCAGATCTACGGCGGTTACGGTTACTCCACTGAGTACCCAGTCGAGCGCCACTACCGGGATGCGCGAATCACCGAAATTTACGAAGGCACGAGCGAAATTCAACGCATCGTGATCGCGGCGAATCTTCTAAAATAAATCGCTCACTGTTACGTTTTGGAGGGTCGATGCGCAATACGTTGGTTTTCCTTTCTGCGATGCATGTGGCTCTGGCGTTGGGTTGCGGCGGTGGTCCGGTCGCCTCTGTGGTGTCACCCGTCGAAGTCACGGGCAGGGCGCGGTCAAGAGGTCCGGCGATGCAGATGACGAGCGAGCTCGGGTTCATCGATCCTCTGGCAACCAAGAAAGCCTTTCGCGCCCTCGACGCGGAGTTTGATCGCTGCGAGGACGATGCGGTAAGGCGCCTCGATGTTCTTGCGGGTGACCTAAAGTTCTTCGTTAGGGTGAGCGCGTCGGGCCGTGCGAAGTACGCCTATCTGCTCGAGTCGACCGTGGGCGATCGCGAGGTCGAAGAGTGTTTCGTCAACGCGGTTGAGCATGCGTCCTTCCCCAAGCCGCAAGGTGGAGAGGCCGAGGTCACCTACAAGACGAACCTCAAAGCATCTCCCACGCGCCCGGCAACCGATTGGCCTGCCGACCGTGTTGCGCACTTGGCGCTTCGCGCGCGCGGCTGCAAAGACGGGAGTCACGTGCCCTACCACGTGACGATGTACGTGGGACCGCAAGGTGGCTCTCATAGAGGGGGTCGCGTTCTTTCAGTTGGCATCGCGGCTCCTGAGGCAGACGCAGACGCGCGCATTCCATGTATCTTGCAAGCAGTTCGCAGCGGCGGCGTGCCGACCCCTGGGAGCTGGCCGGCGAAGGTCACGTTCGAGCTCTGAACAGCGGCTCCAGCCTTGGTCCGGACGCAGGTGTGTCCAGGTCCCTTGGCCGCTGCGATTTATGGGCTCCGCTCATAGGCTGGGGGTGGCGCAGGATGTGCAGTATTGTGGCAGGCGCCGCCCTGTGTGCGCATGACTCGTTTAAGGAGAGCCATCGATGAAACTTCGACCAGTCGTCAATCGTCTTGCCTACAGTGCCCTCGTCCTCGCCGCGCCGGCCGTGCTGACGACGCAGTTGCTTCCGGGTTGTGGCACCGACGCCGAGACGAACGCCGACGCCCAGGCAGACGCACCCAACGATGTGCAGTCGGTTTCTCCCGACGGCGGCGACGCCTCGGTGCAGGCGACAGGACCGTACGTTCTCTTCGGGCCAAGCAATGCGACGACGACGCACCTGATCGACTTGCAGGGTAACGAGGCCCACAAGTGGAACCACACGGTGAGGCCCGGCCAATCGGTCAGGTTGCTTGACGATGGGCGACTCTTCCGAACTGAGCGGATCGACCCCAACTTGTTCGAGCAAGGCGGTACCGGCGGCGGCGTGGCGCTCTACGACTGGGAGGGCGCGAAGAAGTGGAGTTACACCTACGCCACAGCCAGTCACTGGCAGCACCACGATGCCGAGTACATGCCGAACGGCCACGTGCTCCTCATCGCTTGGGAGGTCAAGACACGCGACGAGGCGACGGCGGGCGGTCGCAAGGCTGAGTTGACGGCCCAGGGCGGCATATGGTCCGAGCAACTCATCGAGGTCGACCCGACCAACGACGCGATCGTATGGGAATGGCATGCGTGGGATCACTTGATCGACGTTGGCGTGGCGGCTTCATCCCAGCCAACGCGCATTGACCCCAATGCTGGCGTTAAATCGACCGAAGTCGACTGGCTGCACATCAACTCAGTTCGCTACAACGCGTCGCTCGACCAAATCGCGGTAAGCGTCCACAACGCGAACGAGCTTTGGATCATCGACCACAGCACGACCAAGGACGAAGCAAAGAGCCACAAGGGTGGCAAGCAGGGCCGCGGTGGCGACTTGCTCTACCGGTGGGGCAACGCAGCCAACTACGGTGGCTCAAACCCGAACGTGCTTTCAGGCCAACACGACGTCGAGTGGATCCCCGATGGCTTGCCGGGGGCTGGCCACATTCTCATCTTCGACAACGGCTTCTCCCGAAACTATTCCCGCGTGGTCGAGATCCAGCAGCCGGTCAACGCGGACGGTAGCTACACGTTCGTCAACGGGACGTACGGTCCAGATACTTTACTATGGGAATACCGCGCGAATCCCGAAAACAGTTTCCGAGCAGCGCACACGTCCGGTTCTCAGCGGTTGCCCAGCGGCAACACGATGATCACCGACGGTCCCGGCGGCCGCATTTTCGAGGTCACGACGAAAGGCGACACCGTTTGGGAGTATTCCGCCAAGGCCACCGACGGCCAAAAGGGCCAAGTGTTCCGCGCTGAGCGCTACGAGGGCGCCTTTTCAGGCTTTGCGGGCAAGACGCTTACGGCGGGTGGCCCCGTTGCGTTCGACGCCGTGGGCGGCGGCGGTGGCGGCGGCGGCGGCCAAGATGGCGGCAAGGGTGACGGCGGAATCAAGGGCGACGGCGGAATCAAGGGCGACGGCGGTCCCAAGGTGGACGGGGGCAAGCCGTAAGCAACGAGTGGCGCCCGGCGCAGTACTGGGGTAATGTTAACCCATGAAGGTCGCCACATCCCGCATCACCCAGCAGGGGCAGATCTCTGTTCCAGTAGAGGTACGGCGTCGACTGGGCCTCGCGCCTGGATCCGTGATCGAGTGGGAGGCTGAGGGCGACACCATCGTGGTTCGACGAGCTGGCAAGTACAGCTCGATGGATATCCACCAGGCGATCTTCGGCGACAGGCGGCCCAAGCCTGTCTCGATCGAGGAAATGGATGCAGCGGTTGCGGCTCACTTGGTGGAGAAGCATGCGCGCGGCTGATACGAACATCGTCGTTCGTCTTATTGCGCGAGACGACGCGAAGCAGGTCGCCGCCGCCGAGAGGTTTGTCAGGCAGGGGGCGTGGGTATCCCTGCTCGTCCTGCAGGAAACCCTGTGGGTCTTGGATCGCGCATACGGACGTGAAAGAGCCGAGCAGGCGCTGGTGGTGGAGCTTCTCTTGGAGCACGAAAACCTGACCCTTGAAGCGCCGCACGTTGTGCAAGACGCGCTCGCGCAGTTCCGCAAGTTTGGGCGGGTGGGCTTCTCCGATTGCCTCATTCTCGCGACGGCGCGCGCCAATGGACATACGCCACTTGGAACGTTCGACAAGAAGCTGTCAAAGCTGGGCGACGTCGAAATTGCCACCTCCTAGCATTTTGCCAACCCGTGGTATTTTGACCAATGGTCCCTTTCCCACGCCCCTCGTTCATCAACAACAGCGCGACCGAGGCAACGCTCATCGTCGGTGGCGAGCGGTCGAAAACCGAGAACCGGATTTTCTACCCGGTGCAGCCTCAGGGAGTGCACGACCGCAGACCCACCGCACCAAAGTCATCCTCTGCGTAGGGTCAGGGCGTTCGCTTTGCAGCGGGTTAATGGTTGTGGTACTTTGTACACAATGAAGCACCCAGCCACAGCGACGATGACAGTTCGGGTAACCGCCGCGACCAAAAAGAGGTTGGAGCGGTTGGCCACGGCCACAGATCGAACGCCGTCTTTTTTAGCGTCGGATGCCATTGAGTCCTATTTGGAACTACAAGAATGGCAAGTCGAAGCTATCCGCGCGGGCGTCAAGGAGGCGGACTCCGGGCAAGTGGTCTCCCACGAATCAGTTGAGGCCTGGATCCGCTCGTGGGCTCCAAAACGATGAGGGTCGTGTGGACGCGGCTAGCCCGCAGGGATTTGGAAGATGTGCGGGACTATCTCGACAACGATCGGGCCGCGCAGAAGATCATCAAGTTGATTCTGAGCGGCGTAGTCACGCTTCTTGAACACCCCTTCATGGGCAAGGCAGGTCGGGTAAACCGCACCCGTGAGTTGGTGGTCAGCGGCACGCGGTACATCGCCGCGTATCGCGTTGTCCATGACTCATTGGAGATCTTGCGTGTGTTGCACGGCGCGAGAAAGTGGCCAAAACGTATGTGAGCCCGTGGTCGCGCTACCAGTGCCGACACGTCCGCGAGGCGAAGACGGGGCTCAAGAACGAGTCGCACTTCACCTTCACACGATCGAGGGCGTCGCTCACCGCGACCTTGTGTTGCGTAAAGGCGGCCTGGGGGCCGCCAGCCTCCGCAATGAACAATCGATTTTGAGCAACGAAAAGGCGCACTTGATACACGAAGGGCTTGCCGCCCTCATCGTGACCAAAAATGATCTCTTTGCCCGTAGTCCCGTCGGATGACTTCACGTCGCGCTCGCTCACAACTGCGTAGCCGTTGAGCTGCCGCATGCGGAGCGTCACGGCCCGCGTCCAAAACGGTAAATCTCCCTTACCGTCGATGTTGATCGCCCGCACGCCCAGGGCGACGCCTTCGGGTGCGATCGCCCTGTAGTCGTAGCTGGTTTGGTCATCGAGCTCGACAAAGCCCCCTGGGGTGCTCGCTCGAAAGGGCACACCGCAGGCTGTAGCGGCGAGTGCGGCGGCCAAGATAAGTGTTGTGGCGCCGTTCATTGCTCCACCGAAAGAAGGGGTGTGAGACCCATCTGCTGGAGCCAGGGGAAGGGAAGGAGCGAGCGGTCGGGCACCGTCGCGTTGTCGCGCGCCGAAAACGTAACCGTGATAGTTGCAAAGGAGATCTTATTTTTCAAAACGTTCATGCGCCCTGCAAGCTGCTCAATGATCTCGGTCACCTTGGCGAGCTCTTTCGCGATTTCGACGGCGTCCTTCACTGTTGCCTGCGCGAGTAGCGCCTCGAGGCGATCGCGAAGGGAGTGCGCGTTCTTGAGACGCGCTTCGGTGTCGACGTACTCGTCGGTGACGTCGACTGCTTGAATGTCGCGATGCAAGACGTCGCCGAGCTTTTCGATCGCGCCCAGCGTGTCGAAGAACTTCGCGCGCGGCACGCGAATCGTCATCTGCTGGTCGGCGCGCTTGGAAAGGTACCCCCCTGCGTTCCGAGCCAGTGTTTCGACGACGTTCATTTTTTCGACCACCTGAAAGACAGCGAGGTTGATGCCTGCCGTGTAGACGAGGAGCGCGACGTCGTGCGCGTCTGTGGCCGTGTCGCGCCGCCGCTCGTCTTTGGGCGCGGTCGCAGCGGCCACGAGTGGTCGATTCGCCGTTGACTGTCGACTGGGTGCGCGATGGCCTGTGCTGAGCGCGACGGTCTGCGGGCCGAATCCGCCCGCTGCCAACGCGTCGTCGCTGAACGAATAGTCGGCCGCTCCTGGCGCGGCTTCGGCCGTCGCCACCCCCTGTGGCGAGTAATCCCCTGGGGACTTGGCAGGCGACCCAGCGTTTCCACAGCCGGGCATCGTGGCGACCGCCAAGCTGCCGACGGCCCAAGCAAGCGCGTGTGCAAGACGCAGTTTCATCCGAGGGTAGACGGCAACCTCAGGCGTAACTTGCACCCGGGGACGGTGCAGAGACACCTTAGGGCTGCCGTACTTCCGTCCTAAGGTCCTCACTCCCAGTCTTCAACGCGCAACCCCGCCACGCGAATGAACTCGTCGACATTGTGCGTGACGAGCGTCACGTCGTGCGTCCGTGCCACCGATGCAATCAAGAGATCGTTTGGGCCTATCGGCGTGCCCGCGCGCGCGAGCTCTGCGCGGATGACGCCGTAGTGCTCGGCGCATTGGTCATCAAACGGGTAGCTTTCAAATGTCGAAAAGAACCGCCCGAGCAGCGCGAGGTTCGCCGCGGATTTGGCGCTCTTGCGGGCTCCGAAGAGGAGCTCGGCCTTCACTGGCGCGCAAAGGCGAACCTCACGAGGGCTTACAGTTTTCAGGCGAGCGATCAACCGCTTCGAACGACCGGTGAGGATGCAAGCATTCGTATCGAGTAAGTACGCCACTTAAAAATGCTCTCTCGCCTCGAGCTTGCCTTGCGCGGCGCGCTTGAGAGGCCCGCTCCACTGCCCAACCACCTGCGCGAAAAACCCCTCGGGCCATTGGGCGACGACCTGCTGCTCGACGACCTCAGCCAGGTATTGCGAAACGCTCAAGCGCTTCGCACGAGCGCGCGCCCGAATGTGCTCGGCCACATCCTCCGATACGTAAAGGTGAAGCTGGGGCATAGTGCACATATAGCACATACATAGAGCTGGAGGTCCCCGGTTTTTCGCGCGCGCTGGTTCTTCGCCATCGCCGGCTCGAAGCGCGGTTATATGCATCCATGGACTTCGAGCTCACCGAGACCCAGCAACTCATTCGCGCGACCGCGCGCGACTTTGCCGACAAGCGCCTCGCACCGGCGGCACACGACCTCGACGAGCACGAACGCTTCCCGCTCGAGTACATCCAGGAACTCGCAAGCCTCGGTCTCATGGCCGTCAACTTACCTGCCGATCTTGGCGGGTCCGAAGCAGGCGTTGTTGCGTACTCGCTCGCCATGCAAGAAATCGCGTCGGCCTGCGCCTCCACCGCGGTCACGATGTCGGTGACCAACATGGTCGGCGAGGTGATCGCCCAGTTCGGCAACGACGCGCAGAGGCGGCGTTACTGCACCGGCCTTGCCAACGGTGAGCTCGTCGCGGGTTCATTTGCGCTCAGCGAGACCGACGCCGGCAGCGATCCGGGCGGCATGACCACGACCGCCGTTCGGGAGGGTGACTCCTGGGTCATCAACGGTTCCAAGCAGTGGATCACGAGCGGCGCATACGCCGGTGTCATGGTCGTGTGGGCACGCACGGCTCCTCGCGATACCCATCCTGGAACGCGCGGTATCTCGTGTTTCCTCGTCGAGGGTAAGACGCCGGGCTTGCGCATCGGTCGCGCCGAAGACAAACACGGTCTGCGCGCATCGAACACCGTCAGCCTCAGCTTTGAGAACTGCCGCATACCGTCAAGTCACTTACTCGGTCTCGAGAACGGCGGTTTTCGCATCGCGATGATGGCGCTCGACGGAGGCCGCATCGGGATCGCGTCGCAAGCCATCGGCATCGCCCGCGCAGCACTGAGAGAGAGCGTGCGGTACGCGAAAGACCGCCACGCGTTCGGCAAGCCCATCGCCGACTTTCAGGCCATCCAGTGGAAGCTCGCCGATATGCAAACCGAGCTCGATGCGGCCTACTTGCTGACGATGCGCGCCGCCTGGCTCAAGGAGCACAACATGGCGTTTTCGCGTGAGGCGTCGATGGCCAAGCTCTTCGCGAGTGAAGCGGCCAACCGCATCTGCAACGAGGCGGTGCAGATTCATGGCGGCTACGGTTACATTCGCGAGTTCGCGGCCGAGCGCCACCTTCGTGACGTGCGCGTCACAACAATCTACGAGGGCACGAGCGAGGTGCAACGCATGGTCATCGCGCGGTCGCTGCTCGCACCGTAAGATTGGTTACAGTGATCTGAATGCGTCCCTTCTCACTCTTCGGCGTGCCCGTTCGCATTGAGTTCAGCTTCTTGCTGCTCGCGGTGTTTCTTGGGTTCGACCTTGCCTCGCGTCCGGACCGCCTCTTGGTCTGGTGCCTTGTCGTTCTATTCTCGGTGCTGGTTCACGAGTTCGGCCACGCGATGACGGCGCGCCGCTTTGGGCTCTCGCCTGCGATCTTGATTCACGGGATGGGCGGCACGACGCAGTTTTCGAGCGACACCACGATCGGTCGCCACCTATTGATTACGCTCGCCGGGCCGTTTGCTGGCCTCTCACTTGGAGTGGCAGTCCTGCTGTTGCGCAGCACGCTCAAAATAGAGCACGAGTTGATCAGGTTCGCGGTGGAGCGGGCCATATGGGTGAATCTGGGCTGGAGCGTCTTCAACCTATTGCCGATCCTTCCGCTCGACGGCGGGCAAGCGACGCGCCAGTTCATCGCGCTCGTGTTCCGACGCGACGCGACATCGGTGGTGAGCGTGCTCGGCGTACTCCTGTCCGGTGGGCTGATCTTGCTCGCGGTCTTCGCGCGCCAGATTTTCATGGGCCTCGTCGCGCTGAACTTCCTCATCCACAACGTGCGCGTGCTTCGAGCGCAGCGAGCCCAGCAGTAGGATGTTAGTCAAGTATGTTAACTGAGGTCTTCGGCTTCGGCGCCCGCGCGATGCCTTGGCGCTCCAGTTCGGCCGAAAGACAGAACAACGTCGCCTCGTCCCAAGCGTCGCCGACTAGCTGAAGCCCGATCGGCAAGCCGTTCTTGTCTTGCCCAACCGGAACGCTGATCGCAGGCAGACCCGTGAGATTGCCAAGGAAATTCGGCCTGCACAGCGCATCGAGCGCCGCGGAATCCACGAGCCCTGTGGCCATCTCGGCGTCGGTTGCAGACGGAGCGGTCGAGAGCGTGGCTGGCAGCGCGATCACGTCTATTTCACCAAATTGACGAACCATCTCGAGGCGCAAGCCTTCGCGGAGGCGCGCCGCGAACAAATAGTCGTGGAGGCTGAGCTCGTTCAAAACGGCGAAGCTCAATTCGAGGTCGGGCGTAAATCGCTCACGTGCGGCTACGAAATAGGGTCTGCACGCCGCCAGCGCTTCTGGGCCGATCGACAAGTACCCAATCGGTGCCGCAAATGGCGCAACTTGCGTGGCGATCGACACGCGAACTGCACCTGCACGTTCGAGCGCAAGAAGCGCGTTTTCACACGCGCGCGCGACCTCGGGTGCGGCGTCCTTCCACAGCGCCTTGTCGACGCCGATGCGCAGGCCCTTGACTGAACGTGTGCATGCTGCAGTGAATTGGCCTGGCGCTACTTCTGGCGAGCCAAAGGTCTGCCGGTCGCGTTCGTCAGG
>CAMBEV010000109.1 GCA_945865595.1 Nannocystis exedens
GCCAAAGGCAGTGCGTTTGGCGGCGACGATGACGATGGATTTGGAGAGGGTTGCCATGGTGACGCGCATGGTGCCGTGCCCGCTTGCGCGCGGCAAGGGTGACGTAGTTACCCCGCACGCCGCCGTGCATCGAGCGGCACAATCTTCGCGATGGCTTTGGCAATTCCCGCGTCGCGAGCAACGCGAAGGTCCCAGTCTTGTTGCATGCCCATCCACAATTCGACCGTCGTGCCGAAGTAGCGAGCAAGTCGATAGGCCGTGTCGGGCGTGATGCCGCGCTTCCCGTTAAGAAGCATGTTCAGCCGCTGAAGGGGTATGCCAAGACTCTCGGCGAGGCCAGCCTGTCGCATGCCCAGCGGCTTCATGAATTCTTCGCGGAGGATTTCGCCGGGATGAATCGCAATAGGGTGCTTGGGGTGGTGCATCACAGCCTCAGTGGTAGTCGATGGTGCTCGCATACGCGCTGAGAAACGCGAGCACGTCGTCACCCCAGGTGCTGACCGCGTCGTTGCAGAACCCGCGATGCCCTTCTCGTTGCGTCGTTCCGTGCGCGGGATAGATTTTCATCTTCGCGGTCTTGCCTTCGCGGGCCATTACCTTCGACAGCACGAAGCTCGGCTGCGTATCGAAGTCATTCTCCGCTTGCAGAAAGAACACCGGCACGCGCGCATTCGATGCGGCAGTTTCGAGGCGGTCGCGCAGCTCACGCGATTGCGCCCACGACATCGACGCTCCGGCGAAATCGATCGCAGCGTAGACACTTCGAGAGCGCTCGGCCGCAAGCAGCGCATGAATGCCGCCGAAGGAGCACCCTGCGACAGCAACGTGCCGGCGATCGACATAAGTCAACTTTCGTACCCATTCGATCGCAGCGAGAACGTCGTCGTTTTCCTCTTCGATAGCGTGAACAATTGCGGCCGAGCGCTGAGCATCGGGAACGCCGACTACACGCTTCTCCCAGTGCACGCCCTCTGATCCCGAAGCACCTCGACGATGCGGAAAAAGCACAACGTAACCGTGCAACTGAAAGAACCGGCCGATCGCGCGTCGGTCCTCGGACGGCGCATTAGCCTCGCTGCCGTGGTTGTAGACCATCGCGGGAAATGGGCCGGCACCGGGTGGACGCACGAGCGTCGCTTGCAACTTGAGCGGACCGGACGCGATCGCAACGGTCGTGACCAGCGCGGGTTGTGGCGCGGAAACCCTCTGCATGCGGGTGTCCTGAGGCGCACAAGCCACAAGCAGGCACGCAAGAACGAGACGCGCCGGTGTCACCTTGGAAGTTCGATTGGCTTGTTCAGGTCAGGAATCAACCCTCGCAACTGTGCAGGTAACGAATTGATCGCGGCCTTGGCGAGGTCTTCATGTTTGATGGTGCCTGTCATGGTGAACGGCAGCGTGACCGACAGTCGCGATCCCCCGATCGTGACGTCTCCATCAAGCTTGTACGGAACGTCGCGCCGGGTTGCGCCGAGCCGCGCGATCGCTGGCAAGTTCGTCCATTGAAACGACACTGGCACACTGAGCGGCGTGTCTGCGCCGGCGGGTAGCGCAATCGGAGAAGCGATCGTCGTAGTGCCAAGGTCCACAGTACCGTTAATAGTAACTTTAGCAGTTACTGATTGAATATTCAGATCGATCTGGTTCGGGTTCTTCGCACGCATGGTGACCACGAAGTCGATACCGGTCGGGCCGATCGACTTGACGGACGCTCGCTCGGGGGTGAGCACGGGTGGCTCTGGCTTCGAACAAGCCACCGCCGCAATCATTACCGCAAGTGGAAGCGCAAGTCGGCAAGCAGGAGCAAGTGCACGCATTGGCGCCATTATACCGCGGCTGCGGGCTCGCCCGCGTTCTCAATCGCGCAGAGCACACCGCGCGCCTTGTTGCGCGTTTCATCGGCCTCGGCCTGCGGGTCACTCGCTTCGACAATACCCGCACCGGCCGTCACGGTGAACGTGCTTTCGTAACAAACAGCAGTACGAATCGCGATCGCGAAATCAAGGTCTTGGTCGTCGCCCATGTAACCGATGGCGCCGCCGTAAATGCCGCGCGGCCCTGACTCGAGCTCGCGGATGATCTGCATCGCCCTCACCTTCGGCGCACCCGAGAGCGTGCCCGCCGGAAACGCTGCCCGCAAAACGTCAAGCGGTGGAACATCTTTGCGAACGCGTCCTTGCACCTCACTGACGAGATGCATGACGTGCGAATACCGCTCGATTTCAAATTTGCGCACAACGTTGACGGAGCCCACTTCGCATACGCGCCCCACGTCGTTGCGGCCGAGGTCGATCAACATGAGGTGCTCGGCGCGCTCTTTCGCGTCACCAAGCAACTCGGCGGCGAGGGCGTTGTCTTCGACCTCACCATGTCCGCGCGGACGCGTGCCCGCGATGGGCCTCACTGTCATGACCGAGTCTTCAAGGCGCACCAACGTCTCGGGACTCGCACCGGCGATCTGCGTGCGGCTCGTTTGGCCCGGCGCAGGTGGCAGGTCCAAATAGTACATGTACGGTGACGGATTGAGCACGCGCATGCTGCGGTAGACGTCGAACGGGTCGCGACCGTCCTGCTTCACCGCGAAGCTGCGCGCGAGCACCACCTGAAATGCGTCGCCGGCCGCGATGTACGCTTGGATGCGGCGCACGTTCGCGGCGAACTGCCCATCACTCGTGCTCTCCACCACGCCCGAAGGAAGGAGCGTGCGATCGGGAACCCGCAACGCAACGAGCGCAGACGCGGCGTTCAACAGGCCAAACACCTCGCCGCGCGATGGGGCATCGCCTCCCGCGATGGTCACGCACTGGCGAAGATTGTCAAAGAGAACGATCGTTGCGCCGCCGAAGAAGCGAGCAAGCGGGGCGTTCACGCCTGGCCACGCATCGACCTTCGTGAGGACCGACACAACGTCGTAGGCGACGAATCCGAATCGAGCGTGTGCGAGCGACGACGCGCGTGATTCGGCAACTTGGTTAACTACATTCCCGGCTGCGCGAAAGACCTGACTCGCGCGTCCAAAGAGATCACCGTCGGCCCTCAGTTCGCCCGCGTCACCGCGACTCTGCCAACCGTCGGCAAAGAGGAGCCACTCGTCGGTCGGAGCAAACGCGATGATCGAATAGCGACCCCACCGCTCACCGCCCACCACGCTCTCGAACAAGAACGACGCACGGTCGCCGGCTGCATGGCGAAGCGCCGCGTAGGCACGCACGGGCGTCAGGCCATCGGCGACAAATGTAATCTCGTCTGTCACAATTTAATTCCAAGCAATTCTCGCGCGCGCGATGGCTCGACGGGCTTTCGGCCCAGCTGCTGCGCGTAGGCGGCAGCCCGCGACACGAGAGGCGCAGAGCCCTCGGCGAGCACTCCCTTGCTCATGTAGAGGTTGTCTTCGATGCCAACGCGCGCGTGGCCACCTAGCGACATCGCGAGCTCGGTCATCGGCTGCTGATGGCGACCGACGGCCGCCACACCCCATGTGGCCCCATCAGGAACAAGGCTCGCCATCCAGCCGATCGCCTCAGGCCGTGCCGCGATTCCACCGGGTACGCCGAACACAAACTGAAAATGAAGTGGCGCATTGATCACGCCTGCCTTTGCGAGCGCCAGTGCCTCGTCAACGTGTCCCAATTCGTAACACTCAAGTTCTGCAACAGCGCCTGACGCACGAATGCGAGCCGCAACCGCACGAATCTCGGGCCTACGGTTGATGAAGACGTCGTCTCCGAAGTTGAGCGAACCGCAATTGAGCGTCGCCATCTCGGGCCTGCAAGCGAGACCACCCAGCCGTTCGTCGAGCGCCATGCCCACGGCGCCGCCCGTTGAAACTTGCACAATACAGTCAGTTTTCTTGCGTATCTGTTCGATGGCCGCGGCGAACCGATCGGCGGACTGCGAGGGCGAGCCGTCGTCGTTGCGGACGTGAAGGTGAATCACCGCGGCGCCCGCCTCTCGGCACCTGGCCGCTTCGTCGGCGATCTCTTGCGGAGTGATCGGCAAGTAAGGCGTCATCTCGCGCGTAATTTCGGCGCCCACGATTGCCGCCGTCAAAATGACGTCACGCGCTTTGGGGCGACGCTGCAGTTCAGTGGGCGTCACGCATGTGCCTACCGCACGACACACGACGACGGGCTCGCTGAGCACCTCTGCCGCGCTTGCTGGGTAAGCGTCTTGACGAAGGTTGCCGACAACCTTGCGCGCTTCAAAGCGCATCTGACGGCTCGTGTTGCCGATGCGCACGAGCTCCGCGCTCGCCTCGACGTAGTCGCCCGCAAACACTGGCGCGAGAAACTCGACCGACTCGTACGCGCGGAAGAGGCCTTCGTCGCCGTCGAGACGAATCAAGAGCTCGGTCGCGAGGTCGCCGAACAGGGCGAGCATGCGCGCGCCATCAACAAGCTCACCTGCGTAGTGCGCATCGTGCGCCGACATGCGGAGACGTACTGCGACCTTGAGACCCACCATGAGGGCCGATGTTAACAGAATTGACTGCATTCCCGATGCTCTTGTCAGGGCCGCCCGTTCTCGTGTTAGACCTCACGCTTCATGGCCGCGGCGTCCAACCTCGTGCTTCGTTTGGCGACCGCCGCAATCGGCGTGCCCATCATTCTTGCGCTGCTGTATCCGGCCCCGCATTGGGCGTTCTTCGCGCTCACCCTGCCCGCCTCAATGGTGTGCGCGTGGGAGTTCTTCGAGATGACCCACGCCGGCGACCGCGTGGCGCAAGTGGTCGGCGTGCTGCTGAGCGCTGTGGTGGCCCTCACCTTCTTTTTCGGCAGTGACGTTCGCACGTTTGTAACCGTGCTTGTTCTAGTTCCATTGGTGGGACCGCTGCTCACGCTCGCGCGGCTTGGCGACATGCAGACCGCGGCCCTGCGTGCCGTGGCCGCAAGCTTCGGTCCGCTCTATGTGGGCATTCCGCTGACGCTTCTGGCGCTCCTGCGGAAGAACTACGGATCGGACGGAAGCGGTTACATTTTGATCGCGCTGGGCCTCGCGTGGATCAGCGACACCGGCGGATACTTCGCGGGAAAGCGCTTCGGCAAACACAAACTCTACGAAGCCGTGTCGCCGAAGAAAACCGTCGAAGGCGCGATCGGCGGACTCGTAGCCGCGACGCTGTGGACCATCGTCGGCCACTTCACCTTTGCGAAGGCGCTTCCTCTCGCGGACGGCATTGCACTCGCCATTCTCGGCACGACCCTCGGGCAGATGGGTGACCTCGTCGAGTCGCTCTTCAAGCGCTCCACCGGCGTGAAAGACTCGGGCAACATCTTGCCCGGTCACGGTGGCATCCTCGACCGCGTCGACGCAGTGCTCGTAACCGGCAGCGTCGTGTATTTGTATGTCTTGTGGGTCAGGTAGCTAGACCTGCATACTTGTTGCGCCGCAAACCCTCACTTCTGATCGAACGGAGCCATGACTGTGTCAAACCCGTCGCTGCCACCCCAAAAGCCGAGCCACTACGACTTCTACAAGGTCGTGCAGGACTACCTCGAGGAGGCCGCTGTCATCGCGGAAGTCGAACCGTACGTCCGCACGATTTTGACCCAGCCCAAGAACGAAGTGATCGTCAACTTTCCTGTCAAAATGGACAGCGGCGAAGTGCGGCTCTTCAAGGGCTACCGGGTTCAGCACAATAATCTGCTCGGCCCATTCAAGGGCGGTATGCGCTACCACCCGCAAGTCTCGCTCGACGACGTCAAGGCGCTCGCCGCCATGATGACGTGGAAATCGGCACTTATGCGGTTACCTTTTGGCGGCGGCAAGGGCGGCATCAAGTTCGACCCGCACAGCGTGTCGAAGGGTGAGCTGCAGAAGATCACGCGAAGGTTCACCCACGCGCTCGGTGAAAACATCGGCCCCGAGTACGACATCCCCGCGCCCGACGTCGGCACCAACAGCCAGACGATGGCGTGGATGATGGACACCTATTCGAACATGGTTCGCTCCGCCGAGAAGCAGAGCGTCAAGGGTGTCGTCACCGGCAAGCCCGTCGCGAGCGGCGGAACACTCGGTCGCACGAAGGCAACCGGTCAGGGCCTCGTCCACTGCATCCTCGAATGGGCGCGCGAGAAGAGCTTCGCCCTCGAAGGCTCGACGATGACCGTGCAAGGTTTTGGTAACGTCGGCTCGCACACCGCCGTCATCTTGTCGAAGCTTGGCGTGTCGACGATCGCAGTAGGTGACCACACGGGTTACCTTTTCAACCCCGAAGGCTTCAACGCACACAAGCTGCAAGACTACGTGGAGAAATACGGATCGATCGCCGGCTACCCAGGTGGCAAGGCCATTACGCGAGAAGAGTTCTTCGCCACGAAGGCCGACATCTTCGCGCCGTGCGCACTCGAGAACCAAATCGGCGAAGCGGAGGCGCGTGCCCTTGACGTCAAGTTGGTTGCCGAAGGTGCAAACGGCCCCTGCAACCCTGAGGGTGAGCGCGTGTTGCTCGATCGCCATGTCGACGTACTGCCCGACGTGCTCGCAAACTCAGGCGGTGTGACGGTCAGCTATTACGAGTGGGTCCAGAACAAGCGGTCCGAAAGCTGGACCGAAGAAGAGGTCGACGCGCGACTCGAAGTGGTGATGAAACGCGGATATCGCGAAGTGAGCGATTTCGCGCGCCAGAAGAAGTGCAGCATGCGCGTCGCCGCGTATGCGATCGCGTTGGAGCGCATCGCAGCGGTCTACAAGGAGCGCGAGATTTTCCCGTAGGCGTTTTCTACAACTTCGCGCGGCGAGCGGACGGACGCTCAGCCGTGCCGAAGTTCGGCAATCTCTGCAAGGCAGCGTTCGACCTCCTGCAAGTCGGGAAGACGCGTGTCGATGAGCTCCCAAACCCGTTGCACGTCCAGTTCTGCGTAATCGTGCACGAGGAGGTTCCGAAATCCAGCAACTCCACGGAGCCTCTGCTCGAGCTCGGTGGGAATCACGCCCGCGGTCGTGAGTGCGGGAAGAATCTCGCGATAGGTCGCGGGAATCGGTAGGTTCCGGCCTGCAAGCACGTGGTGCCCGATATCAAAAATCGCCTCAAGCGCCACATGCAGTGCACGTTCAGCGGCGATGACCCAAAACGCGCGACAAGTGGGCGAGGCGCGCGAGAATCACTGCGGGCCTTATGGTCATGCGCTTTGCCCTCCAAGCGTGCCAGTGCTGGCGAGGACGATCATCCGGTTTCGCTGCTCGTCGTCTTCAGCTTTGTAGCGCGCATACCGGACGAAGTGCTCCACCGCGAACTCGTCGAGCTCTTCAAGGATTCTTCCCGTCGTCACGATTTCCCACACGAGGGTCGGATTGGCCGATCGCAGATCGATAACGTCGACGTCACGCCCCAGAGCGAGGCCGAGGTCATCCATGAGCGTCGCGCGCTCAATGCCTAACGGCGGCTCGCACAAGATGGCAAGATCGAGATCGGATTCGGCGTGTGCCGTGCCGCGCGCCTCGGATCCGAAGAGCCACACGCCTTGCAAGGCGTGACCCGAAAGCACTTTGCTTTCACGAAGGAGCCGCCCCACGGTCCTCGCGTCGAACGCCATGCCGGTAACGGTATCAGGCGCGCGACGTGGAGTCACCGGGTCCCTGGGTCGGAAGCGCACGTTTGCTCAAAGGCGAGCATCGGTTATACTAAGGGTATGAAAACGGCAATCTCACTTCCCGACGACGTGTTTGCACAAGCCGAGCAACTCGCGCACCGGCTACGACAGTCGAGGAGCCAGTTGTACCGAAACGCCGTCTCAGAATTCATCGCCCGACATGACCCCGATGCCATCACAGAAGCCATGAACCGCGTGGCGGAACAGGTCGACACCTGCGCCGACACGTTCTTGATCGCTGCGGCGCGGCGCGCACTCGGGCGCACCGAATGGTGATCGCGCAGGGTGACGTTTGCTGGGCGGACATGTCGGATCCGATTGGGGCCGGCCCCGGATTCAGACGTCCCGTTGTCGTCATTCAGGGGGACGCGCTGAACCGCAGCAAGCTTGCCAACGTTGTGTGTGTGCCGCTCACGAGCAACGTCAAATGGGCGAACGCACCGGGAAATGTCCTCCTCAAGTCACGCGCAACCGGCCTTCCGAAAGAATCAGTCGCCAACGTGTCGCAGGTCGTGGCTCTCGATCGCTCCGCCCTCATCGAACGAGTGGGTCGGGTTTCACGAAGGCAACTCGAGCTGCTGTTTGTGGGGATCGATATCGTGCTTGGCAGGGGGTGAGACGTGGGGCTTCAGGCCAGCCTATGGATGCGCCGTGATCGTCACGATGGTGAGCGCGCCTACGACCGCAGTTGCCGCGCACGGAACTGGCTGACCCAGGGTGACACGGCCGCCGTTGCGTCAACCCTCACGGGTCGACCCTGCCCGCGCGCGCCAAGCGCTAACGCGATGGCCAAATCTTCAGCGCGTTGACCGTCAAGTGGCGGATCGGTCAACAACGTTTCCTTGTTTCGCTCGAGAAATCCAGTGTCGTATCGACCTGCGACGAACTCGGCGTTGCTGAAGAGCCGCTCGTGAAACGAGAGATTCGTGCGTATTCCGGTTACAATGTACTCCGACAGCGCGCGGCGCATGCGGGCAATGGCGAGCTCCCGCGTCGGCGCCCATACCGACAGCTTTGAGATCAGCGGGTCGTAGTAACTCGAGATCTCGCAGCCATCGTACGCACCACCGTCATCGCGCACGCCCGGCCCACCCGGCACCGCAAGATGCTCGATGCGCCCGGGCGACGGCAAGAAGCCTGTCTCGGGGTCTTCGGCGTACACGCGACACTCGATCGAGGCGCCTCGTCGCTCCACATCGGCTTGCGTGAAACCCAGTGTTTCACCGCGTGCGATGCGTACCATCTCGCGTACGAGATCGAGACCCGTGACCCACTCGGTGACCGGATGCTCAACCTGAAGGCGCGTGTTCATCTCAAGAAAATAGAAGCTGCCGTCTTCGGCCAAGAGGAACTCGAACGTGCCGGCCGAAAAGTACCCCACCGCTTGCGCACCCTGCACGGCGATCGCGCCCATTCGCTCGATGAGCGCGTGCGACGCAGCAGGTGACGGGGTCTCTTCGACCACCTTTTGGTTGCGGCGCTGAATTGAACAATCGCGCTCGAATAGATGAACGATGTTGCCGTGTTGATCGCCGAGCACCTGAATCTCAACGTGGCGCGGTCGCACGATCGCCTTCTCGAGATAGACCGTGTCATCGCCGAAGAACTTACGGGCCTCGCTGCGTGCGCGCTCCCAAGCGCTCGGCATGTCTTCGGCGCGATCCACAAGGCGCATGCCCTTGCCACCGCCACCATTTGCCGCCTTGAGCATCACCGGGAAGCCGATCTTCCGTGCTTCAACGAGCGCTTGCTCGGCGGTGTCACACATCGCGCCGGGCACGACCGGGACGCCGGCCGCTTCCATTTTCACGCGGGCAGAAGTCTTTGAACCGAGCTGCCTCATCGCAGCTGCCGGTGGCCCGATGAAGACGATACCCGCAGCGTTGCATGCATCGACGAACGCAGGGTTCTCGCTGAGAAAGCCGTAGCCCGGATGAATCGCGTCGACGCCGGCACGCTTGGCCACGTCGAGGATCGCATCGATGCGCAAGTAGCTCTCGGCAGCAGTCGCACCACCGATGCAATAGGCCTCATCAGCGACGCGAACGTGCAGCGCGGCACGGTCGACGTCGGAGTAGACGGCGACCACCGCGATGCCCATCTCACGAAGCGTGCGCGCCACGCGAACGGCGACTTCTCCGCGGTTTGCGATGAGGACTTTGCGAATCTCGGCAGGCATGCGTAAGGACAGTACAACATGTCCGCTATCGACGAAGTCCTCGGTCGTTCCGCTACCTTACCCATTGGCCGTTTTGGCCCACAGGGCGCATTTCTCA
>CAMBEV010000110.1 GCA_945865595.1 Nannocystis exedens
CATCAAGCGGCGTCGTACCTGACGCGCAAAGGCGTGAAAATTCAGGAGAAGGACGTCGAGACCGATCCCTCAGCGGCCAGTGAAATGCGCGAGAAGCTGAAAAAGGCAGGGCTTCGCGGCGGGAGCATCCCCGTGATCGATGTGCGCGGCCGCATGCTCATCGGGTTCGACCGGGGCGAGGTGGATCGGGCGCTCGGGGAGAGTTTGTAACTGGATTCGATATAGCTATATTCATAGCTATCAGGTCCCCATGAGCAGCCAGTTCTCCGTCGCTGACGCCAAGAATAATCTCCCGGCAATCCTTCATGAGGTTGAGGAGGGCTCTCCGGTGGAGATCACCCGCCATGGAAAGCCGATTGTTGTGATCATGTCGATCAGTGACTACCAGCGGCTCGATGGGCGCAGGCCCGACCTCGTTGAGGCGATCCGAGAATGGCGGGCGGGCACTGAGATTACCGACGAGGAGATCGAGCAGGTGTTTGCTAATACGCGAGACCATTCTCCGGGTCGGCAAATCAAATGGTGACGGCGCGCTTCCTGCTCGACCGCGACGCGCTCTCCGAATGCTTGAAGGGATCGCCACACCGACCATTCGCAGCTCGCTTGGGGCAACACCGATTCTCGCTAGCCATCGCCGCGACCACATGGCAAGAGGCGCTTTTCGGGCTGGGGCTGATGCCTCGCGGCAAGCGGCGAGATGTGATCGAGGAAGCGCTCATCAAGGTCATCGAGCCCTCCGTAGATGTGCTGCCCTACGACAAGGAAGCCGCTGCCTGGCACGGGCGCGAGCGCGCTCGCCTTCAACTCGCAGGCAAAGTGGCTCCGTACGCAGACGGTGAGATCGCGGCCGTCGCGGTCCGCAACGACTTGACGCTCGTGACGAACAACGTGCGCCACTTCAAGGCGTTCCGCGATCTGCGCGTTGTGAACTGGATGAGATGACGCGAACGTCAAATTGCTGTTGAGAAGACGAGGGGGCCAGGGTACGAGGGACGCGCATGAGCTCACGGCAAGCGCAATGCAGCTGCGGGCAGCTGAAGGTTACCTGCGAAGGCGATCCGGTGCGTGTTTCGATCTGCCACTGCCTCGCCTGCCAAAGGCGAACGGGAAGCCCGTTTGGACAGCAAGCGCGTTGGCCCGCAGACAGGGTGAAGATCGAGGGGTCTGCGACGACATTTGTCCGCGTCGGTGACTCGGGTGGGACGATCACCTTTCGGTTCTGCCCATCGTGCGGGTCGACGGTCTACTACGAGATCGATGACATGCCGGGGGTCATCGCCGTTCCTGTCGGGGCGTTTGCCGATCCGCGCTTCCCGGCGCCCATCTTCTCGGTCTATGAGGCGCGCAAGCACGGTTGGGTGAAGGTGCCCGAAGACATCGAGCACATGGACTGACTGCGCCTTCGTCCTCGATCGCCACTTTGCCGAGATGCTACGGCGGTCGGTTGGGCCTAACTTGCCGCGAGCATGTCGGCGATTTTGAGGAGCGTTGGCATGTCGTCCGCGCCTGATGCGTTCAGGAAGGCCCTCTGCGCGCCAACTTCCGCCCCACGACCCGTTCGTAAACATCGCGTCGCGGCCTGCTCGACCACGCGGCAAGCTGCGACGCAATTGTCTTCGCGTGCTCGCCTCGCTCAAGCGCCGCGTCGATACGTGCGTCGAGTGCCTCGTTGGTGATCGCTTCGTCCTCGAGCGTCACTTCGCCGAGCACAATCACGACTTCACCGAGTGGTGTCGTCGTCTGCTTCGCCAGCTCCTCGAGTGAGCCCGAGCGAAACTCTTCGTAGACCTTCGTCAGCTCGCGCGCGATCGATGCCACGCGGTTCGGCTGCAGGGCAGCCAATTCGGCGATCGTGGCGTCCGTACGATCGGCCGATTCGAACAGAACAACAGCGTCAAGTTCGTTGACGATGCGCGCCAACGCATCTGCCCGAGCGACGCCGCTCCTTGGAACAAACCCGAAGAAATGAAACCGGCCGGATTGCAATAGGCCGCAGCCCATGAGGGCCGTGAGAACCGCGCTCGCTCCAGGGACGGGCACCACCTTCTGGCCACGCGCTCTGCAAAGTGCGACGAGGCCCGCGCCGGGATCACTCACGAGCGGTGTGCCTGCGTCGCTCACGAGGGCGATCGATTCTCCCGCTGCCAAGGCGTCCAAGATGGTGTCAGCACGGCCATCCTCGGTGTGCGCGTCAAAGCGTTCGACGCGAGGATGCTCGATGCCGAGGTGCGACAGCAGCGAGCGCGTGCGTCTTGTGTCTTCGGCGAGCAAGCGTGTTGCGCTTTTCAGAATATCGATCGCTCGTGGTGACAAATCACCGAGGTTGCCGATAGGCGTAGCCACCACATAGAGGACGCCCGCCACCGCGCCCATGTTCAGACGCGGGGTCATGTGAGCTCAGTGACGTCGTGGATTTCGTTCTTCAGGTATTCGCGCAAGCGCGTCGTCACACGTTGTTCAAGCTGCCTCACGCGTTCGCGCGACACGCCGAAGCGATCGCCTAACTCTTGCAGGGTGAGCGGGTCTTCGGCGACCAAGCGATCATCGAAAATCGCAAGCTCCTTGTCGCGCCCGGCGAGGGTCACGCGGAACGTGGCGAGCTTCTCGCGGAGCAGTGCTTGCAGTTCTTGCCCTGCGAGTTGCATGTCGGGCGACTCTTCGTAGCTCGGCATCGTGTCGATCTTGCTCGTGGCTCGGCCATCAGAATCGCCCACGGGAGCATCGAGCGATCGTTCGTTTGATGAGAGGCGAATGTCCATCTCAGCGACGTCGGACTCGGGAACGTTGAGCTGCTTGGCAATCTCGGAGTACGTCGGGTCGATGCCTAGCGCGACGAGCTCGTCCCGCTTCTTGCGCAAGTTGAAGAAGAGCTTGCGCTGCGCTTGGGTCGTGCCGAGCTTAACGAGGCGCCAGTTGTTGAGAATGAACCGCAGGATGTAGGCGCGGATCCACCACGCGGCGTAGCTTGAGAGCTTGACGCCGCGGTAAGGATCGTAGCGCTTGACCGCCTGCATAAGCCCGATGTTGCCCTCCTGAACGAGGTCCATCATGTTCTTGTAGGCCCGCCGATATTCGTACGCGATCTTGACGACAAGGCGCAGGTTCGCGGTTACCAACCGCGCTGCGGCCTGCGGGTCTTGCGTCGCAACGAACCGCTCGGCGAGCTCCCGCGTCTCTTCGGCTGAGAGGAGCGGGTGGCGCCGCACCTCTCGCATGTACGCGGCCATCGCATCGTAGGGGGCAAGTGAGCGCGAATCGCTTTCGGGTTCCGGTGCGTCGTTCTCGTCGCTTTCGCTGACGACCACCGCCTCTCGGTCTTCAGGATCAGCCTCGCCGAAATCGAGAACGGCGGTCACTTCGGGGACGAGCTCGTCGGGACTGTCAGCGGGTTCACGCTCGTCGTGGTCGTCTGACTCGTCGCGCTCGCCGTCGTGGTCGTTCGGCTTCGGCGCTGAAATTTTGGGCTGTGGCACGTCCCGCTTCACGAATCACCCTCGAGGGGCGCGTGGAGCGGCCCAAGTCAATCAATGGGATTAAGCCTCGAGTCCCGGCGCGTCAAGGTGCGATCCCACTCCTTCCAGCTGTCGGCGTCTTGTCTTTCGCGGGTGGCCATGGTTTACGGAACAATTCCAGGTTCGATGTCCCAATCGCATTTGCCCGCAGACCCTCCAGGTTGCCTCAATCTTGGAGCGCCCGACTTCGACGCGTATCTGCCCGATAGGGCTTCGTCGAACGCGTTCAATGGGGTTCGGCTCGAGCTCAAGCAGCGGCTGCTTGCCTGGGCGACGGAGGTAGCGTCACGCCTCGAGTCATTCGGCATTGCGGCCGAAATCTCGGGCTCCGACGAATCCCCGAGCCTTCTCAATGAAGGGCGCGTGCATGACCAGCGCGTCTTCTTTTGGCGCGACGCGGAGGCCCGTGAGCGTCTTGAGGGACTGCTCGAGCAGGGGAGGTCGCTTGCGGCTGCGCTCCACGCGGATGCCCACCGGATGCATGCCTATCTCGGGCTCAAGATCGACGCGACTGCTGTGGAAATCAGTATTGAAGTTCATCCCGATGCGTGGGTCGATTTTCGTAACATTCGTGCACGTCTAGCGAGCGCGGATCAGGCGCTCGAGCTCACGGCTGCGCTTGAGTCGTTGCCGGAGCAGTATGCGCTAAAAGTGACGAATGAAGTTGCGTGTTCCCTCGGAGGAATCGACACCAATCGACTGCGCGACGCTCTCGATCAAGCCGAGGCAACCGGAGCTCCTCTTTGGATTGGGTGGAGCGTTCCCCGTGACGTGGCGGTTGAACACGCCGCGCTTCTCGAAGAGCAGCTTGAAGATGCGATCGTGGCGCTTGCGCCGGTCTATCGGCTGATCGCTTGGGCGCCTGACAACGATTGTGTTGGGCTCGATCGCGAATGGACACTTGCGCGCGCCGCGAAGGCGAAGGCGCACGACGAGGCCGAGCGAGAACAAGCTGCGTGGGAAGCAAAAAAGGCTGCAGACGACCGTCGCGAGGCGGAGCGAAGGGCACCGCGACGCGATCGAGGCTCTCGCCGAACGTCAGCACCACCCGAGTCGCTGAACGAGCAAAAACCTGAAGCGGACCTTGCACCCATGCCGCCGCCTCGTCCGACGTTGCCTCGCATTGGCAGGAGGCTCGTGCCGGCTCGTGTTGTCGATGTTGACCCTCATGGGGTCGTCGATCGGGGCGTGAAGGTGCAAGTCCTCTCTGGCGCCTTCGAAGGAAAGGTGGGCACAGTTCAGGAACTTGACGGTAAGGGTGGCGCGCGGGTGCTCCTCGGCTTGCTCGCCGTGCGCGTTGACGTGAGCGACCTTGGTGTGGTTCGCGAGTCGCGTGAGCGACCCACGCTCGCGTCGTCGCATCGACGGCCCAGCTCGCCGCGACAACAGTGACGTGAGAAGGTCGCGCATGATCGAAGCCGGCTCCGCGATTCCGACGACGGCGATTCCGACCACGCTGTGGGGAACGTTTCGTCGCCACTTGCCTGCATTCCTCATCGGCTCTTCGATGCTGCTTCTCTTTCAGATCGCGCTGAACCGCATCGACCGCTGCTCAATCTGGGCGATCGACGCGATATTCCAAGGGCGCGCGGACGAGGCGTGGAAGCCAGGTCTCGCGATGTTGCTGCTCGCACTTTTTGCCTTCGGGGTGCGCGTTGCAAGCCGCTGGTTCATGTTCAACGCGGGCCGCGACGTCGAATACGAGTTGCGCGTTGTCTTGCTCGAGCGCCTACATCGGCTTGGTACGGCGTTCTATCGCCGGATGTCGAGCGGCGACATCATGAGTCGCTCAACGAGTGATTTGCAGCAGGTGCGGTTACTTTTTGGCTTCGGAGTTCTGAACATCGTGAACGTCGTGTTCGCGTTCGGTAGCGCGATGCAAATCATGGTGAGTGTTTCGGTGAAGCTCACGCTGGTGTCACTCGCCAACATGCCGTTGCTCGTTCTCTTCACACGCACGTTGGCAAAGGGCCTCTACACGCGCACGCGCGACAATCAGGAAACGCTCGGCAAGCTGAGCGAAACCGTGCAGGGCAATCTCGCCGGCATTCGGGTCGTTCGTTCGTTCGCGCTCGAGGCGTTCGAACGAGAGCGGTTTGCAAAAGTGAACGCCGATTACCTGCGAGCCTCGCTAGCGATCGCGCGCCTGCGTGGATCGCTGGGTCCCATGGTCGGAGCCGTGAGTGCGTCAGGTGTGCTTCTCTTCTTTTGGTACGGAGCGACGTTGCTTCTTCGCGGTCCTAACCGCGATGGAATCTCGCACGGACAATTTTTTGCGTTCTGGCAGGCGTCGATGCGGATGGCGTGGCCGATGCTCGCGTTCGGATTCTCGATCTCCATGATTCAGCGAGGTCGCGCTGGGTTCATTCGCTTGAAAGAGATCTTCGACGCCGAACCCGAAATCGTTGACGGCCCGAGCGCGCCGCCTGCGCATTTCAGCGGCGCCATAAGCGTCAAGAATCTGAACTTTGCCTACGGCAAGAGAACTGTACTTAACGATGTTACATTTGAGCTGAAGGCGGGTGAGTCGGTTGCAATTGTCGGCAAGACCGGCTCTGGAAAGAGCACCCTCGCGATGCTGCTGGCGCGCCTGCTCCCGACGCCCACCGGTACCGTCTTTCTCGATGGTCTCGACGTTTGCACGCTGCCCGTCAAAAGTGTGCGGCAAGTGATCGGTTACGCGCAACAGGACGCGTTTCTCTTTTCGAATTCTGTTGCTCGCAATATCGCATTCGCCCTCGACAACCCCGACGCTGCAGAGGCGACGCCCCTAATCGAACGTGCGGCACGCGAGGCACAGGTTTACGATGACGTGCAAAGGCTGCCCGAGCAATTCGACACGGTGGTCGGTGAGCGCGGCGTGCAGGTTTCGGGCGGTCAGAAGCAACGCATTGCGCTCGCGCGCGCTCTCTTGCTGCAGCCAAAGGCGCTTATTCTAGACGACCCGCTGAGTGCGGTGGATGCGAAGACTGAAGCGTCAATTTTGCAAGCGATCGAGGCGCACGCCAAAGGCCGAACCGTCATTTTGGTTACCCATCGGATAGCCGCAGCCGCGCGGTGTGATCGCGTTGTCGTTCTTGACGAAGGCGCGATCGTCGAAACGGGCACGCACGAAGCGTTGCTCCGTGCCCGTGGCCTTTACGCAACGTTCGCCGAACAGCAGCGCCGCGAAACTGCGCTCGACGCTCTTGCCCATCAGGAACATCCATGAGCGCGAAGGCTTTTCACGACGAGAGCGCGCTCGGCAAGGTGTACGACACGAGGCTCATGCGGCGCCTTTGGCCGTATCTGCTCCCGCACGCGAAATTCGTCGTGCTCTCGCTTTCAACGTTGGTGGTGATCACCGCGATAGGTCTCGTACGGCCACTGCTCATGGGACAGGTCGTGAGCGCAGCTGATGCGCGCGACCCGTCGCAGCTGATGCGCGCTGGCGTGACCCTGTCGGTACTCCTGATTGTAACTCAGTCACTTTCATTCGTGCAGGTCTACGCGATGCAGCTCGGTGGCGCGCGTGCGATGGCGGACCTGCGTGTTCACATCTTCGATTTTTTGCAGCGACTCAGTCTTCGCTACTACGACCGCACGCCGGTCGGGCGTCTTGTCACGCGCGCGACGAACGACGTGGATGCGGTGAGCGAGCTCTTTGCCTCGGGTGTGCTCAACGCGCTTGGTGACATGATCGGCCTCGTGGGGATCGTCGTGATGATGCTGCGCATCGACGCAAAGATGGCAGCCTTTGCGTTCGCTGCGCTGCCGTTTGTGCTCGTGATCGTGAATGCGATGCGCTCTCGTTCGCGCGAGGCTTTTCGTGAGATTCGCACCAAGACCGCGCGGCTGAACGCATTCCTCAACGAGCAGGTGAGTGGCATCGCCGTTGTGCAAGCGTTCGTTCGCGAGCGTGAGATGGCCGCTGAGTTTGGGGACATCAATGCGGACTATCGCGACGCAAACAAGCGCTCGGTGTTCTACGAAGCGGTGCTCGATGCTGCGATCGAAATGGTCAGCACGCTCTGCATCGCGTCGGTTCTATGGTGGGCTGGGTTTCAGCACGTTGGAAACGGCGGCGTCACGTTCGCCGTGCTTGTCACCTTTACGCAGTACATTCGCCAATTCTTCGAACCCGTCAGCATGCTCGCGCAGCGCTACACCGTGATGCAGAGTGCGATGGCAGGGGCCGAGCGAATATTCCAGTTACTTGACGAAACAGATCTCGACGCGAAAGAGCTCCCGAGCGAGCGCGTGTCGTCCATTGTGCCCGCGGACGAGGCGATTGGTGTCGATGCTGTTACATTTGCGTACAAGCCTGGAACGCCTGTGCTTCGTGGCGTTAGCTTCAGCGCGAGGCGAGGCCAAAAGGTTGCGCTCGTGGGCGCGACGGGCGCGGGCAAGACGACGGTCTCCAGTCTCTTACTTCGCCTCTACGAAATCGATAGCGGGGAGGTGCGCATTCTCGGACGCAACATTCGTGACTGGAATGTGCACGAATTGCGGAAGCAATTTGCGGTGGTGCCACAGGACGTTCACCTTTTCCCAGGGACCATTGCGACGAACGTTGCGATCGGTACGAACGATCCCGACCTCGTGAAGGTGCGAGAAGCGCTCAGCCGCGTGGGTGCGCTTGAGCTCTTTGAGTCCCGCGAAGGGGGGCTGCTTGCGCGCGTTGATGAACGGGGTTCAAACTTCAGCGCGGGCGAGCGCCAGCTCCTCGCGTTCGCGCGCGCAATGTACCTCGATGCACCGATCGTCATTCTTGACGAAGCAACAGCGAGCGTCGATTCGGCGACCGAAGCGCGGCTCCAGCACGCGATCGATGCCGTCATGCGAGAACGCACGTCGCTCGTGATTGCCCATCGCCTTGCGACGGTGCGCGCCGCGGATAAAATTGTCGTCTTCCACCTCGGTCGCGTGATCGAGGAGGGAGACCACGAATCGCTGATGGGGCGCGACGGCGTCTATGCGCGCCTCGTCGAGCTGCAGTTTGCTCACGCAGAGGGGCAATGATAATCCGTTGGAATGCGTGGCTTTCCGCGCGGCGTTGCTCAGCATGACCTCTGATGCTCTTCGTGAGGTGCGGGTTCTTAGGCCCAAACGCGCCGCGCCTGCTGACGCGGTGAGACCGACGCGCGCAGAGGTGAATCTCGCTGCGTTGCGCGCCAACTTAAGGACCGTGCGTGGTTTTGCTGACGGTGCTGCCATCTGGGCTGTGCTGAAGGCGGATGGTTACGGCCATGGAGCACCAGCGGTGGCGCGAACGCTTGAGCGAGCCGGCGTCAACGGGTTTTGCGTTGCGCTGTTTGAGGAGGGCGTCGAGTTGCGCGACGCCGGCATTCGCGTGCCCATCTTGGTGATGGGTGGCTACTACGGCGGCGTGCACTACGAGATCGTTCGCCGCGGATTGGTTCCAGTGGTTTACGATCTTGCGCAGGTCGAGGGTTTCGCGAGGCTCGTACGCAGTGGGGCTATCGACGGGCCTGTTCGCGTGCATCTCAAAGTTGACACCGGCATGGCCCGCCTTGGGGTCACCATGCGGCAGTTGCCGCAATTTGTAACCGCGATAGCGCAAATGGAAGAGGTGTGCGTCGAGGGACTCATGTCGCACTTCGCGTCCGCCGACGAGTGGGGTAGCGACGACACCGAACGGCAGCTAGCGCTCTTTGACGAAGTGCGCTTGGTACTTCGCCACGCGGGGATCGTCCCGGCGCTCTGCCACGTAGCCAATAGTGCAGGCGTGTTCCGCAAGATGGGGAACATGGATGCGGTCCGGCCAGGCATTGCGCTCTTCGGCGTGTCGCCGTTCGCAAGTGGCGACGCCGGTCCCCAGCTCCAGCAAGCGATGCGCGTTCGCACCGAGGTCGTCGCGCTTCGCGATGTGCCCGCTGGCGAGCGCATTGGTTACGGGGGTAGTTACATAACGAGGCGCGCATCGCGTATCGCAACGGTCGCCATGGGCTATGCCGACGGCCTTCCGCGACTGCTTTCTAATCGTGGCGACATCCTTGTGCGCGGCCGTCGCTCTCCGATTGTTGGTGCCGTGTCGATGGACATGACCATGATCGATGTCACCGACATCGAGGGTGCTTCGGTACGCGATGAAGCCGTCGTGATGGGCGCACAAGAAGGCGAGTACGGACGTGGGTTCATCTCTGCGGCTGAGATTGCCTCGCATGCGGGCACCGTTGGATACGAGGTACTCACGTCGATCTCACGACGCGTTCCGCGCTTCTATCGCGAACCGTAAGGGGAGAGTGATACGCTCGCATGCGGATGGAAACCGCTGACGTTCAGCCCTCCGCGTGGGGCACGCTGCTTGGCGCTCTCGGCACACCGTTCGTCTCAGC